>CACXEX010000202.1 GCA_902766775.1 uncultured Ruminococcus sp.
AATTCCGTATTCCTCGGCAGAGATATGGGCAGCAGAACTCAGGATTATTCTGAGGCTACCGCAGCCAAGATTGACCAGCTCGTTCTTGATATGGTCAACAAGGCATATGCCGATGCCACAAAGATTCTCAGCGAAAATATGGATAAGCTCCACGATATTGCCAAGTATCTTATCAAGCACGAAAAGATGGGCAGTGAGGACTTTACCGCTGTGATGAACGGCACATATAAAGAACCCGAAGAGGTTGAGCAGGAAACTGCCGACACAGATTCAACAGCCGAAACAAAGGTTGACGAGTCAACAGAAGGTTAATATTTAAATAAACATAGCCTCTCGCAATGAGAGGCTATGCGTGTATATGCAATTGAATGTATGATATGATAATGTAAGTTGTGTGTATTTGTACACGCAGTAAAGGGTAGATGAAATGGCACAGGATAAAATTATTGTGAGGGGTGCAAAAGAGCACAACCTCAAAAATGTAAATGTTGAAATACCCCGAAACAAACTTGTTGTGATAACAGGTCTTTCGGGTTCGGGCAAGAGCTCGCTTGCGTTTGACACAATCTATGCCGAGGGACAGAGAAGATATGTTGAAAGCCTTTCTTCATATGCAAGAATGTTTCTCGGTCAAATGGATAAGCCGAATGTTGAAAGCATTGAGGGACTTTCGCCGGCGATATCAATTGACCAAAAAACGACTTCAAAAAATCCTCGTTCAACAGTCGGCACAGTTACGGAAATTTACGATTATCTCCGTCTTTTGTACGCAAGAATAGGTGTTCCGCATTGTACAGTCTGCGGACGAGAAATCCGTCAGCAGACTGTTGACCAAATCGTTGACAAGATTATGACCTATGAAACGGGTACAAAAATTCAGGTTATGGCTCCCGTTGTAAGGGGCAGAAAGGGCGAACACGCAAAAGTCCTTGACAGTGCAAGAAAATCGGGTTATGTTCGTGCAAGAGCTGACGGAATTATCTATGATTTGTCAGAGAAAATTCCGATAGAGAAAAATAAGAAACATAATATTGAAATCATTGTTGACCGTCTTGTAATCAAGCCTGAAATCGTTTCAAGACTTTCAGACAGTATCGAAACCGCATCAAAACTCGGCGGCGGTCTTGTTATGGTAAACTTTAACGGTGATGAAGATGTAACTTTTTCACAGAAATATGCCTGCCCCGAACACGGTGTGAGCATTGACGACCTTTCACCGAGAATGTTCTCGTTCAACAATCCGTTCGGTGCGTGCCCGAAGTGTACGGGACTCGGCGTGTTCCTCAAAATTGACGAGAATAAAATCATTCCCGATATGTCAAAAAGTATCCGTGGCGGCGGTATCAAGGGCAGCGGTTGGGCAATGGAGGGCAGTTCTATTGCCGCAATGTATATGGAGGCTCTCTCCAAAAAGTATAATTTTTCGCTTGATGAACCGCTTGAAAATCTTCCGAGAGAAACTATCGACAAAATTCTCTACGGTACAGGCGATGATGAACTGACAATCAACAAAAAGTCGGTTTACGGCGGCGGAACTTATCAGCATAAATTTGAGGGCATTATAAATAACCTTGAACGCCGTTACCGTGATACAAGCAGTAACTGGATTAAGGACGAAATTCGTTCATATATGGCAGAAATTCCGTGTGACCTCTGTCACGGTGACAGACTTTCGGCTGAAAGTCTTGCTGTTACAGTCGGCGGACTTAACATTGCCGACTTCTGCAAAATGTCGGTTGTTGACGCACTTGACTTTGTAGGTCAGCTCAAACTTACAGAAAAAGAGCAGATTATCGGTGCTGAAATTATTAAAGAAATCAACGAAAGACTTAACTTCCTCAAAAGCGTAGGACTTGGCTACCTCACTCTTTCGAGAAGTTCGGGAACACTCAGCGGCGGTGAAAGTCAGCGAATCCGCCTTGCAACACAAATCGGCAGTTCCCTTATGGGTGTGCTGTATATTCTTGACGAGCCGAGTATAGGACTTCATCAGCGTGACAATGAAAAACTTCTTGCAACCTTAAAGCGACTTCGTGACCTCGGCAATACGGTTATCGTTGTTGAACACGATGAGGACACTATGTATGCCGCAGATTGTATTGTCGATGTCGGACCTGGGGCAGGTATTCACGGCGGTGAAATTGTATGCGTTGGCGATGTTGAAAAGATAAAGCAATGTCCGAATTCAATCACGGGCAAGTATCTTTCGGGTGAACGCAAAGTTCCTGTTCCCGAAAAACGCAGAAAGGGCAACGGACTTTTCCTTGAAGTCAGAGGTGCGGCAGAAAATAATCTTAAAAATATCAATGTCAAAATTCCGCTCGGTGAATTTGTTTGCGTAACAGGTGTGTCGGGTTCGGGCAAAAGCTCACTTGTAAACGAAATTCTTTACAAAGCGCTTGCTCGTGACCTCAATCGTGCAAAGACTATCCCGGGTAAGCACAAGGAAATTAAGGGCATTGAAAATCTTGACAAGGTAATTGCCATTGACCAGAGCCCAATCGGCAGAACCCCCCGTTCAAACCCTGCAACATACACGGGTGTGTTTACTGATATCAGAATGCTTTATGCCGCTACAACTGATGCAAAAATGCGTGGTTTTACTCCAAGCAGATTCTCGTTCAATGTAAAGGGCGGCAGATGCGAAGCCTGTCAGGGCGACGGTATCATCAAGATTGAAATGCACTTTTTGTCTGATGTCTATGTTCCGTGTGAAGTCTGCAAGGGCAAGAGATATAACCGTGAAACCCTTGAAGTAAAGTATAAGGGCAAGTCAATCAACGATGTGCTTGAAATGTCTGTTGAAGAAGGTATGGAGTTCTTCTCGAATATCCCGAAGATTTACAGAAAGTTGAAAACTTTGTACGAAGTGGGTCTTGGTTATATCAAACTCGGTCAGCCTGCAACAACGCTTTCGGGTGGTGAGGCTCAGCGTGTAAAGCTTGCAACGGAGCTTTCAAAACGCAGTACGGGCAAGACAATCTATATCCTTGACGAGCCGACAACGGGTTTGCACATTGCCGATGTACACAGACTTGTTGATGTACTTCAGTTGCTTGTTGACGGCGGAAACACGGTTGTTGTAATTGAACACAACCTTGACCTTATCAAGACAGCCGATTATCTTATCGACCTCGGTCCGGAGGGCGGTGACGGCGGCGGTACAATCGTTGCCAAAGGCACTCCCAAACAGGTTGCAAAGGTTGAAGAATCATTCACGGGACAGTATCTTAAACCACTGTTATGATTCTTATTAAGAAAAATAATTGCTTTTAAAAAATAAATATAAAGAAATTTTGGAGAAATTGCATTGTTTAGTGCAATTTCTCCTTTTTTTGTGCCTTTAAGTAGGAGGTGATTTTTTGACAGACCAGATTCTTATAGCGTTGATTTCATTTGCAGGAACTCTTGCAGGCTCACTCGCAGGCATTTTTACAGCGTCAAGATTATCAAATTATCGCATTGAACAGCTCGAAAAAAAGGTTGACAAGCATAATAATCTTGTTGAGCGTGTATATCTTATTGAGCAGCACGAGGCAGTTAATGACAACAAAATTAAAACAGCAGAACACAGAATAGCGGATTTGGAAAACGAACAAAACAAGGAAAGGAAAATATAATATAATGAGAAAAATAAAAATATGCTTAAAAAAGCCGTGTTTAAAAAGAGCGTTCAGAACATTCATTCAGACTGCTCTCGGTTATGTTATCACCAATGTAACTCTCGCTTTGGGCGGTCTTGACTTTAATGACGGCGATGTTGTAAAAAACGCTCTCATCGGCCTTGCTGTTGCGGCTGTTGCGGCAGGCGCATCGGCAGTAATGAATTTAAAAGAGGGAGAAGATAAAGAAAATGAGTAAGAAAATCTATCTCAGTCCGTCCAATCAGAACGGCAACACCTATGCAACGGGCGGTACTAACGAAATGGCTCAGTGCGACAAAATTGCTGCCGCCACAGCCAAAGCACTCAGGCGTTGCGGGTTTGAGGTTATGGTAGCCGAGTCGGGAACTTTGATGCAGACACGCTGTCCGCAGTCGGATAAGTTCGGCGCAGACATTCATATGCCGATTCATACCAATGCTTTTAACGGCAAATATACGGGCGGCACAAGGGTGTTTTGCCTCAATTCAAACGGCAGAAAAGCCGCCGAGGCGATTAAGAACACTCTCGGTGCGATTTCACCGGGTAAGGACGATTCCGTGAGCTACAAAACCGACCTCTACGAAATCAATGTGCCAAAGGCTTTGTCGGTGTATGTTGAATGTGAATTTCACGACACAGTAACGGGTTCGGATTGGATACGCAAAAACACAGTAGCTATCGGTGAGGCAATCTGCAAGGGTATGTGCAATTATTTTGATGTGAAGTATAAGACTGACTCTGCCGGCTCAGACAGTTCAAAAACGGATTCGGACAAAACATTCAAGCGTTATATCGTGAGAATAACCTCATCAAACGGCGTGAACATCCGCAAAGGACCGGGTACAAATTACGATGTAAACGGTGCGATACCGAAGGGCGGAGCGTACACCATAGTTGATGAAAAGTCGGGCGCAGGCGCTAAAAAGTGGGGAAAACTCAAGAGCGGTGCAGGTTGGATTGCACTTGATTATACCGAAAAAATAAAATAAAACCAAAAAAGGAGTCGTGATTTTCACGGCTCCGATTTTTATGCAAAAATTATGTAATTTTGAATTTTCTCCCTAACGCAAAAAAGACCGTCAAATGACGATCTTTTTCGCGATTGTGTGTTTTATGAAAATGAATGTTTCAATAAAGAAGCAAACATTTTTGCTGAATTTTAATGAACCTTTAATCCGTTCATCGTCTTATATTATACCGATTTTTGACCCAAAATTCAAGGCGAGAGGGGTCAATTCTAATATTCATACAGTCAAAAAGACAAACTGTACAAAAAAATCGAATAATGTTTGTGCAAGATTTTTTTAGAAATCCGAATTACCCGACAAAAACGAAGATTTCAAAATTTGCACCTGTACAAAATAAACAAAAAGCAAAACAATAAGATATATGGTTTTTACGACTGAGTGTTAATGCCTATCGGAGCAATCTTTTTTCTGCGGATATTTGCCATAAAGATCAGTGCAACAACGAACGCCACAGCTTCACCGATTGGAAATGCAATCCAGATGATTGAAGATGCAAAATCAAAGCAGGAAATGACGAATGCAAGAGGCAGGGGAACAACGATAAGTCGCACAAGTGAAAGAATGAGCGAGTGAACACCGTTGCCGAGTGCCTGAAAAATTCCCTGATAAGCAATGTTAGCGCCTACAAAAATAAATCCGGGTGTGATAATTCTTATTGCAAGCATTGCAAGTTCTGTTGTCGATTTTGAAAGTGAAAATATTCCGAGTATCGGTGCTGCAAAAAGTTGAAGGATAACGATGCCGACACACATAATTGAAACTGTGTAAATAAGTCCGTACCTGATACCCTCGTTTACTCGCTTTTTATCCTGCATACCGTAGTTGAACGCAATAATCGGAATCATCGCATTATTCATACCGAATGCGGCAAAGAATACGAACTGTTGAATTTTGTAGTAAATGCCGTAGGCTGTAACCGCATCTGTTGAAACTCTGACAAAAATAACATTGATACTGTATGTCAAAATCGACATAAGTGCCTGCATAATAATTGCAGGAATACCCACCTGATAAATCTGCTTGATAATTCTGCCCTCGGGTTTCATATACTTCAAAGAAGTGCTGAAATGCTTTGAATTGCATTTAAAGTAGAAAAATGCGTCAATAAAGAACGAGATAAACTGACCGATAACCGTTGCAATAGCCGCACCGTCAATTCCAAGCTTTGGGCAACCGCACCAACCGAAAATCATAATCGGGTCAAGAATAATGTTTGCAACAGCGCCGACAATCTGAGCAACGGTTGTGTGCATTGTATAACCCGTTGCCTGCAACAGCTTTTCAAAAATCATATACATACTTACGCCGAGTGAACTGTATGTGCAGATTTTGAGGTAGGATACCGCCATTGAAGTGATAATCGGGTCGCTTGTTTGAGAGCCTATGTATGCGTCAACGCCGAAAATTCCGAAAAGTACAAATACGATGCAGGTGCAAAGTGCCAGAAAAATTGAATTGCCCGAAATTTTACTGCACTTTTCTTTGTTGCCTTCACCAAGACTTCTCGACAAAATCGAGTTAATGCCGACGCCTGTACCAACTCCGACCGCAACCATAAGCATCTGAATAGGAAATGCAAGTGTGAGTGCGTTTACCGCATAATCGCCGAGTGAAGGTATGTTTGGGTCTTCCATACAGCTTACAAAGTAGCTGTCAACAATGTTATATACAGCCTGTACAACCATTGAAATTATCATTGGAACGCCCATTGTAAGCATAAGTTTGCTTATCTTTTCAGTTCCCATTTTATTCATTTTCTGTGCTTTTTCCATCATATAACCTCCGCATTGATTTTTGACACAAAAAATGTGCAGCATTGAAAATCCGGACTTATGCCATTCAATGCTGCACGATTGACTTTATTATACACTTTTTAATTTGATTTTGTAATTGATTTACACACCAAAATTTTGGTGAAAACAGAAAGGGTTTTTAGCTATTTTCTGAATTTAATGTAAATAAACGAAGAAATTTTAGGCTTTACGGTCATAGTCCGTACAAAGGGACAGTGAATGTATGTCACTTATTTTATCGAACAAATGTTCTTGAATTTGTTCGATATGTTCTATATAATGGAATTAGAAGGTTGAAAGCCCCGCCAACCTTCTGAATGAATAAAATTACAGAAAGGATATCGGTATGGTTAATTATTTTGAATGGTCAATGGAATATAAGAATACTGCCGACAGCATTATGAATGTTATCGACAGACTCAAAACAGAAAAAAGAGGCAAATCAGACATTAACAAAAAGGAACTTGATTTGAAAATTGCAAAATACAAGATTTATTATAATGAATGTATTCACATTTCAAATCATCTTATGGAAAGATATAACGGAGTATGATTAAATGAAAAAAACTGTACATATTACTGACAACAACAAGCACAAATTAATTTCAGATTCGGGATTTTGGCACGGCAGTACGAACGAAAATTCCCGTGAAAAGATGAAAAAAATTCTTTCAATGGCTGTTCTGAACGAACTTACCGAAAGACAGAGAATCTGTATAATCGACTACTATCTCAACGGCAAAAAGGAGAAGGAGATTGCAGAAGAACTGGGACTTAATTCATCAACGGTATCCCGACATATTATTAAGGCAAGGGATAAGCTCAGACATATTGCGTCTTATTATGTAAATTAATTGTCCGAGATTTCAAAATCGGGGAGATACCACAATAACGCATCTTCGGCATTGTAACCGTTTTTGCACAGGTAGTCAATTCCAGAAAGGCTTACTCCGACGCACTCTGCATTTTTATCATAATTTGTTGCATAGCAATCCCACGGTGATGCAACGCTGTGAATGTATTTGTAGTTTTCATTTTTGTATGTAGTGCCGTTTGAAGTTTCGGCATAGGGAACAAACAACGCTTCGCCTTCTTTGCGGAGCGTTTTGTTTTTTACGCTTTCAACAGCCTTTTTTATTTCACCGTAAACATCCTTTGTATTGCCCGATGCATTTTCTTCATATAGAAAATCGCTTGTTTCAAACGAATCCGGATTAACCTTGTAATCCGTGTTCATAAGAATTGCAATTGCTTTGAGTGTTTCGGTTGAATAGCTTTCTTTGTATCTGCCCGCCGTTAAAGCACACAGAATTTCGCCCGAATCTTTCGGCTTTTCGGGTGTGTCGGATGTTGAAACTGTCGGCTTGGCTACTGATTTGTCAGAACATTTTGAAACCGCAAGCGGTAGGATTGCCGTTAAAAACAGCAAAATGACAATTGCAGCAAATTTTCCTTTCATTATTATGCTCCTTTATTTCGCACAAAAAAATAAATAATACAATTGTATTTTGTGACTTATTTTTTCTTGACATAACGGTTATGTTGGCTTAAAATAATATATGATTAATCCGAAATAATAATTACTTACAATTAGTTTTGTATTTATTTTTGCCGTGTCATTTTATGATTATGGCATATCAATAATCGAGTAACGGTTTTGTTTATACAGGATTTGTTACGGTATAGAAACGGAGAATTTTATGAAAACAAAGTATTCATTAATACCATTTATACCCGCCGTTATTGCTGCGGTTGGTCTCAAAATTATGAGTATGTTCGCTGTTGACGGAAACGGTCTTTTGTTCGGAATGAACAAATCGGGAATTAACTATTTTATAATCGGAATTACACTCGGACTCTTTGCCGTTTGTGTTTTGATTAACCTTTTTGACAGAAGGACCGCTCCTGTATATCCGGTGAAAAAGAACTATATTTCAGGTGTTCTTGCAATTGCTTCCGGTATTGTGATTGTCGGTTCATCATTTTTGACATTGATTAATACTACACCGGGCAATACAGATAACTACCTTTTGAGCATTATCGTTGCTTTGTTCTCAATTCCTGCGGCTATCGCAATGATTCTGATCAGCAAAGTGCATTTTTCAGGCAAATCAACTGTATCTAATGCATCTATGTTTTTTGTTTTTCCTGCTCTCTGGGGTTGCAGTGAGCTTGTTTCGGAATTTTTGGCAGCAACAAAAGTTTCAATTTCCGCAAGTGATATGACTCCGCTTTTCTGCTACATTTTCATTACACTTTACCTTTTCTCAAGCTCAATGGTTGTTTCAAGGGTAAAGGGCAGAAACCCTGTTAAGGCTTGCTTTATCTACGGTATGCCGGCTGCTGCTGTTTCACTTGCTTACGGTGTCGGTGCTGTTCTCACATCTTCAGTTGAAAACACAGGCATCAGTGCTCTTGTAAACGGACTTATGTTTATTATTATTGGCGCCTACATTGTTTCGTTCTCAGTTGAAATGTTTGTGGGTTGTCTTACCAAGGCAGAGGTTGAAATTATTGACAGCCTTCCCGAGGAAGAAGATACATACGAAAACAGCTACATCAGCTCAGGCGGTTACGATGAACTCGTTGTTTCTGACAAGAAAAATGACGATGATGTTCCTGTAAGCGAGGAAAGCTACGAGGCTGCGTCACAGGGCCTTTCCGATTTTGTTATGGGCTATGAAGATGAAAACTATGACGATTCAACCGTTAAAGATTCTGATATGAATGACGGTCTTGTTCTCGGCTACGGCGAAGAAACTCAGACCCCGCTTGCCGAAGAGGTTGCGTCTGAACCGAAATCTGATAAAACAGAAGAAAGCACTAAGTCAGAGCCTGAGGTTCCGGATGAACTCAAAAATGCAAAACGCCTTAATAATTCTGAGGAAAAACCTGAACCTGTAAAGGCAAAATCACCTGAGGATGATTCAGAAGTTTCAAATAACAGAATGAGTGAAATCGACAAATTGCTCAAGGAACTTGAAGATAAAAAATAAGTGTAAACATTTTGAAATAAGTGTTGACATTCTTAAAATAAAGTGATACCATACTGATTAAAGAAAATAAAATCTTTGATGAGGACACGATTTGCAGTCCTACTTTTTCCAGAGAGCGAAATTGTTTGCTGTGATATTTCGCAAAAAGCATTGCAGATTACCACCTTTGAGAACTGTGCAGGAAATGGCACGGCGTTCGGTCGCGTTAAGACTGTCAAGAGGGCTTTTAGCCGAACTTGGGTGGAACCACGATTTATTCGTCCCAATATTCCGTTTTGGAATATTGGGATTTTTTGTTTTCATCACATATTAAAAAGGAGAATGGTTATGATTAATGTTGAATTAAAAGGCGGAGTTGTCAAGGAATTTGAAAACGGCATAACTCCCGCTGAAATTGCAAAATCAATCGGCGCTGGTCTGTACAAGTCAGTATGTTGTGCAAAAGTTGACGGTGACCTCTGCGACCTCAGAACACCGCTTGAAAAAGATTGTAAGGTTGAACTTCTTACATTTGATAATGTTGACGGTCAGAAAACTTTTTGGCACACAGCCTCTCATGTTCTTGCACAGGCAGTAAAGAGACTTTACCCGAATGCAAAGTGTGCAATCGGTCCTGCTGTTGACAACGGTTTTTACTATGACTTTGATGTTGAAAAGCCTTTCTCACCGGAAGACCTTGAGAAAATCAAGGCAGAGATGAAGAAAATCGTTAAGTCAGGTCTTGAACTCGAAAGAATTGAGCTTTCTCCCGAAGAGGCTGAAAAGAAACTTGAAGAGATGAACGAACCTTACAAGGTTGAACTCGTAAAGGAACATTCAGACAAGGGCGAACACATCACATTCTACAAGCAGGGCGAGTTTATGGACCTCTGCGCAGGTCCTCATCTTATGAGTGTTGCTCCGATTAAGGCTATTGAGCTTACAGCCTGCACAGGTGCTTATTGGAGAGGCGATGCCAACAATGCACAGCTTTGCCGTGTTTACGGTGTTGCATTCCCTAAGGCATCAATGCTTGAGGAGCATATGAAAAAACTTGAAGAGGCAAAACTTCGTGACCACAACAAGCTCGGCCGTGAACTTGAATACTTCACAACTGTTGACTATGTAGGTCAGGGACTTCCTATCCTTCTTCCAAAGGGTGCAAGAGTTATTCAGCTTCTCCAGAGATGGGTTGAAGATGTTGAGCAGTCAAAGGGTTGCCTTCTTACAAAAACACCTCTTCTTGCAAAGAGAGATCTTTACAAGATTTCAGGTCACTGGGATCACTATCTTGACGGTATGTTTGTTCTCGGAGATCCACATGATGAAGAAAAGGAATGTTTTGCTCTTCGCCCAATGACTTGTCCGTTCCAGTATCAGGTATATCTCAACAAACAGCGCTCATATCGTGACCTCCCGATGCGCCTTACAGAAACATCAACACTTTTCCGTAATGAGGCAAGCGGTGAAATGCACGGTCTTATTCGTGTTCGTCAGTTCACAATTTCAGAGGGTCACTACATTCTTCGTCCTGACCAGCTTGAGCAGGAATTCAAGGGCTGTCTTGAACTTGCAAAGTATTTCCTCGATACAGTAGGTCTTCTTGAAAACTGTACTTTCAGATTCTCACAGTGGGATCCTGAAAATAAGAATAACAAGTATGAGGGTACAAAGGAACAGTGGGAAGAGTCACAGGCTGTTATGAAAACTATCCTTGATGACCTCGGTGTTGACTATGAGATTGGTATTGACGAGGCTGCCTTCTATGGTCCAAAGCTTGATATCCAGTACAAGAACGTATTTGGTAAAGAGGATACAATTGTTACAATTCAGATTGATATGCTCCTTGCTGAAAGATTCGGTATGTACTACATCGACAAGGACGGTCAGAAGAAACTTCCATATATCATTCACAGAACTTCACTCGGTTGCTACGAGAGAACTCTTGCATATATGATTGAGAAATTTGCAGGTGTAATGCCGCTTTGGCTTGCTCCCGAACAGATTAGACTTCTTCCAATCAAAGAGGGCAATGTTGAGTATGCTCAGGGCATTGCAGACAGACTTACTTCACTTGGTATGAGAGTTACTGTTGACAGCAGAGATGAAAATATCGGTCCAAAGATTAAGGCTGCAAGACACGAGAGAATTCCGTATATTCTCGTAATCGGCGACAACGAGATGAACTCATCAACAGTTACAGTTCGTTCAAGAAAAAGAGGAGAAATCCCAAATATGCCTGTTGACGAATTTGTTGCTCTCGTTAAGAACGAAGTAGATACAAAAGAAAAATAATTCTGAAATTTTTTCGGAGGGATGCTGATGTCCGGAGAATTCACTCCGTTTGATAAAAACAGCTATAAAGAATCAAAACGCAGAAGAAGGCAGGCACTTATAGAGGAAAAAACAGGAAGAATTCTTCCTGTTTCAAATCCTCGGCGAAAGTATATTGCGTTGATTTGTGCCGGTGTAATTCTTCTGGCGGCTATTGTGTTTGGAATTTTTTCGATTGTTAAAAGCAATCAGAAAAGTAATCCCGAAACTCCCGAACAGATTCAGGCTGAAAGCGAAATGTTGTTGACGGTTGTTGACAGTGCAAATCCGCTTGATAAGAACTATGCTCCGAACCTTGAAACCGTGAGCGGATTCAAGGTGAACAGGGATGCCAAAAAACCGCTTGAAAATCTTTTAAAAGCCTCAAAAGAAAACGGCACTGAACTGAAAATCAAAACTGCTTATGTAAGTTATGATGAGCAGGAAGAAAAGTTTCAGTCCGAACTTCAAAAGCTGATGCAGTCCTCAAAATATACAACCGTCAGGGCAGAGGCAGAGGTTTTAAAAACTACTCCACACGGCGGACAGAGCGAGGCGCAGACGGGTTTGCTTATTGAATTTGATTTTTCAAATTCGGGGTCAAAGGCATTTCTTGAGCGAAACTGCATTGAATACGGTTTTGTTCAAAGGTATCCCGAAAACAAAACTTCCGTAACACGAATGAACCCCTCACAATCCTTGTACAGATATGTGGGAATTGACAACGCAAAGCGTATGCGATCCTACGGAATGTGCCTTGAAGAGTACAAAAGCTACCTCCAAAAGCAGGAAATTTCAGAATAAAATAAAATTTTTTCAAAAACACTTGCATTTTGCAATATTATGTTGTATAATTAATCCGTTAATTGTGTAATGTCAGGTAGGTGAAAACAATGAAAGAGAATATCCATCCTAAGTATGAGAAAACAACAATTACTTGTGCTTGCGGTAATGTTATTGAAACAGGTTCAACAAAGAAAGACATCCGTGTTGAAATTTGTTCAAAATGCCACCCATTCTTTACAGGAAAGCAGAAATTAGTTGATACCGGCGGACGCGTTGACAGATTCAAAAAGCGTTTCGGTATGGATAAATAATTTATTATGTAATTGTTTAGGCGGCACATTTGTGCCGCCTTGTTTACTTTACAGAGATTTTGCACAACCTTGTGCAGAGTGTCTGTATAATTGAGGTATTATTATGGCAAAGGATTACAAAACCGTTTTAAGTAACGCAAAAGACGAATTTGTTGAAAAGCGTTCACGCTTTATCGGCTATTGCAAACCCGTAACCTGTGAGCAAGAAGCTGTTTATTTCATCAACGAAAAACGCAGTGAACATTGGAATGCAACTCACAATGTCTATGCCTACTCCTTGCGTGAGGGCAACATAAAGCGTTACAGCGATGACGGTGAACCCTCGGGTACAGCCGGTATGCCTTGCCTTGATGTAATTGTAAAAAATGAAATTTACGATGTATGCGTTGTTGTGACCCGTTACTTTGGCGGTGTTCTGCTCGGTACGGGTGGTCTTGTGAGAGCATATTCTCACGGCGCAAAAATTGCCCTTGATGCCGCAAAAATCGTTATGATGCAGAACTGTCTTGTCTGTTCGGCTCGTTGTACATACAACCAATACGGCAAGGTTTCGGCTCTCGTAATGGATAACGGCGGTGCGGTTGACGATACTGTCTATGAAAGCGATGTGCTTATCAAATTCCACATTACCCCCGATTTACTGCCACAGCTTAACAAAAAGCTGGCTGACGCAACTTCGGGCGAGGTTCAGGCGGTTTCTGATGAAGAAAAATATTATGCCGTTGAGGTGTGATTTTTCCTTTCAGACAAAATTTTTTACAAATTCGACCTCAAAAACTGTAAAATGAAAAACTTTTCAAAAAAATTTTAAATATTTAAAGGAATATTCAAAAAAATTTCGTAAAAAGCTAATAGGTAGGTGAGAGGAGGAGTTTTATGGCTTTCCCTGAAAGTTTCTTGCAGGATTTAAAAATGCGGAACGATATCACCGATGTTGTTTCGGGTTATGTCAATCTTAAAAGACGGGGAAGAAATATGGTCGGTCTTTGTCCGTTCCACGGCGAAAAAACTCCCTCTTTTAATGTATATACCGAAAACGGTTCGTTCTATTGTTTCGGTTGCGGAGTAGGCGGAGATGTCATTTCTTTTATTATGAGAATTGAAAATCTCGACTATGTTGATGCAGTAAAGTTTCTTGCACAGCGTGCAGGACTTGAGATGCCTGAAAACAGCTATGATGACAGTATGAGCCGTCTTAGAAACAGAGTGTTCGAGGCTAACCGTGAGGCGGCAAGGTTTTACTATGCCACATTATGTTCTCCACAGGGCAGAAAAGGTCTTGATTATTTTCACTCAAGAGCCTTGTCAGACAGAACCATACGCCATTTCGGACTTGGTTATGCCGATGATAACTGGTCATCGCTATGCAATCATCTCAAATCGAAGGGCTTTAAGGACAACGAGCTTGTTGCCGCAAACCTTGCGGTTAAGCGCAGAAACGGCAACGGAATTTATGACAGATTCACTGACCGTGTGATGTTTCCGATTATTGATTTGAGAGGAAATGTTATCGCATTCGGCGGAAGAATTATGTCAGATGCAAAGCCGAAATATCTCAACACATCCGATACCCCCGTTTTTAAAAAGAGTGCAAATCTGTTTTCTCTTAACAACGCAAAAAATTCGGGCAAGAGAACTCTCATTCTTTGTGAGGGTTATATGGATGTTATCGCCGTAAATCAGGCAGGCTTTACCAATGCCGTTGCAACTTTGGGAACGGCTCTCACAGGCGAACAGGCTGTTTTGATGAAACGATATGCCGATGAGGTGATTATCTGTTACGACGCCGATGAGGCAGGTCAAAAGGCTACCGCAAGGGCAATTCCAATACTTAGAAATTCCGGACTTAGTGTAAAAGTTCTGACGATTCCAAGCGGTAAAGACCCTGATGAATTTATCAAATCAAAGGGAAATGACGGTCCCGCCGCATTTAAAGCATTGCTAGACAAATGTGGAAACGATGTTGAATATCGACTTCAAAAGCTGAAAAATGCACACAATATTCAGCTCACAGAGGGCAAGGTTGCATTTCTTGAAGAGGCGGCAAAGCTGATTGCAACAATCAGCAGTCCGATTGAACGAGATGTCTATTCTTCAAAAGTGTCATCAGAACTCGGTGTTGACAAAAACGCTTTTAAACAGCAGGTGTCAAAAGTTTCACGCAGAGGTGAAAGAGCAGAAGAGAAAAAACAGGCTCGTCAGATTCAGATTGAACTCAGCCGAAGAAATGACAAAATCAACCCCGAACATTTTCAAAAGCCACGCAGTTCAAGTGCGGAAGAGGCACTTCTCGTATATCTGCTCAACAATCCCGACGCATATGAAGAGATTTCTTCAAGGGTAAAACCCGAACAGTTTCAGAATACTCTTATGCGAAGGTTTTTTGAATATTTCAGCGGCCGCATAGAAAGGGGAGAAGACCCTCTCACAAATGTTGCGGCGGATTTTACACAAGATGAAAATTCAAAGCTCTATCAGCTGATGTCACAGGCAATCCCCGGTGCGTCAACCAAAGAGGCTATGAATGAATACATAAATGTTATCAACGAGGAAAGCTCAAAGCTCAATTCCGGCGATTTAGCCGATGTTTCAAATGAGGAGCTTATG
>CACXEX010000203.1 GCA_902766775.1 uncultured Ruminococcus sp.
AGGTTTTTTACAAATATGCTCTACTTTTTTACTTTTATTTTTGTAGGCTCTTTTTGTTCTTACCCCAACTTTTATTATAGAGCCTTTTTACTCTTTTTGCTTTGTAAATCCGTAGGGGCGTTTATTGGACGCCTGCAAGTAAAGGCACAAATTTTATATGTGAAAATATATTTTATAAATGTCACAGATTCGTAGGGGCGGATATTATCCGCCAGCAAGTAATTGCAGAAAATTTATGATGAAAACAAACTATATAAATGAGATACAGTTACCTATATAATGTAAGGTAGAACCTAGTTCTCCCGCTCGTGTGCAAGGCACACGATTGCACGCATTGTGTGCAAATTTGAACACACAGTTTTAATCACATCAAAAAATATATGTATAAACATAAACATTCATTAGGCGGGCGGATGATATCCGCCCCTACAGATTTGTACAAACAATCACAATGCTATATACACGAATTGGAGTATCCATATGTTTAATATAACCGAACTTTTGAAAAACAAAACATCTGTATGGGAACGGCTGAAAAATTGCGGAAAGCCTGTTGTGCTTTACGGAATGGGTGACGGTGCAGTCAAGGTTCTTGCCGCATTTGACCGCTACGGAATTAAAGCGTCTGCCGTTATTGCAAGCGATGATTTTGTGCGTGGGCAGAAATTCCACGATTTCACGGTAAGGAAACTTTCCGATGTTGAGGCGGAATTCGGCGACATTATTATCGCCCTCTGCTTTGCAAGTCAGCTCCCCGATGTTATGGCACACATCACGAAAATTTCCGAAAAACACGAAACACTCGTCCCCTCTGTTCCCGTTTTTGGCGACAAACTTTTTGACGATGATTTTATTAATGAGAACAAAGAGCAAATCGAAAGTGCGTACAATCTGCTTGCCGATAACCTTTCAAAAAAAGTCTATGAAAACATTCTCAAATTCTACTACACGGGCAGAATTGACCTCCTCCCCCCTGTCACAACCGACAAGGACGAGGCTTTCGGCAATATTCTGAAACTCGGTGATAACGAAAGCTATGTTGACCTTGGCGCATACAACGGCGACACGATTGACGAATTTTTACACTACACAAACGGCAGTTACAAGCGTATAATCGCCTTTGAGCCGAACGCAAAGAATTTTGAAAAATTGAAACTTCATTGCAAAGGTATGGCGAATGTGTCGCTCTGGCAACTCGGCTCATACAGCAAAAACACGGAACTTATTTTCAACAACAAGGCAGGTCGCAACAGCGCCATTGCCGACAAGGGCGTTGCGACAAAGGTTGCGACTGTTGATACAATTCTCTGCGGAATGGCGGCAGGCTACATTAAAGCCGATGTCGAGGGTGCAGATATGGAAACCCTTATCGGAATGCAGAAAACTATAAAGAGCTACAAGCCAAAGCTGAATTTTTCGGCATATCACAGGTTTGAGGACATCTTTCGCCTTGCGTTGTACATTCACAGCGTAAACCCCGACTACAAAATCCACCTCCGCCACCACCCCTACATTCCCGCATGGGATACAAATTTATATTGTATATAAATTTGGTGACGGTGCTACGCTCGGGCATAATATGTTTTTTGATATTACAAACTATCTACACGAACTGGGGACGGCGGCTCGCCGTGCGGTCGCAAGGCTACCCCTACGGGTTTATACAAAATAAAAATGCATCAGAGCCTTTTTTCGGGCACCTGATGCATTTTCTTTTTAAAACTGTTTTCTCGAATAGACTGCGGTGGCACACTGCCGACATTCATTTTCAACTTTCAATTTTCCATTTTCAATTTGAAAGTACCGCTCGGGCATTTTAATTTTGTCCACGCAAAATTGTCTACCCGAACAGGGTGCAACAACTTGTTGCTTATTCCTCCTCAGCAAGATCCTCAGCTGTAACTTCTGCCTTTGGTTCTTCAGCGGTTTCCTCTTCGGGTTCTTTCTCGGAAACGATGTCGTCAATTTCCTCAATAAGCTGCTGCTCTGCACATCTGTGCTTTTTGAGTGCCAAGAGTGCTGCTGCGGCAGCCGCAAGGGCAGAAATCGCACCGATGATTGTATAAAATAATTTTTTGTTTTTATCCATTTAAAGCACCTCTTTCAAAATAAATATAATTTAGCGTATAGCTGCTAACCTTTTGTTTACTCCTATTTTATATCTTTTTTACAAATTTTTCAATAGACAACTGCACATTACTGCATATTTAGTTCGTGTATTCTAATTGTGCGGATAATTTTATTATATGAACGGCATTCGTTCCCGAACACGGCATTGCACATAGAAGCACGATGATACACTCAAACAAAAAATTTTTTTATATCACAAACCACTAACAAAATTAATAGTGACGATTTATCATAGTTATTGCAAAATTTTGCATAATCTGGTATTATTTTTACAGGGTAGATATAATTTGATATTATAAACTCAAGATGAATTTCAGGAGGATTAATATGAAAAAATTTTTTGCGGTAATATTTTGTGCAATAATCGTTGCATCATTCTCAGCTTGCGGCTGTAATATCACAATTTCAAAGGCTGACACAGAAACCACACAGGCAACAACTGTCGCTCAGACTTCAAAATCGGAGTCTGCAACAAAAGCAAGCACAATTATGTTTGATTCCATTGACGATTATCTTGCAGATCCGAATGTGCAAAGTGTGCTTGATACAGCTAAGGAACAGTACAAGTCGCTTTATGACATTGATGTTTATTCCGAAGGGGATAATGTGCTCGTTTACGAATATAAATTGCTTGACCAGATTCCGAACGACTCACTTAAAACCATAAAAGCAAGCTTAAAATCTCAGATGAAATCCAGAGGCGCTACTTTAAAACCTCTTATGCGTGAACTCAAGGGATATGTTGATGTTGAGCATCCCGAAGTTAAGGTAAAATTCATCAACAAAGACGGCACTGAAATTTTTGATTACACCTTTGATGAATCAATCCTTGATGAGGTTGAGGAAACAACTAAGACAAAATAAAAAATCATTTAGCAATAGTTACTAACACGGTTCGCCAATACAAATTAAATTTATACAAACAACGGCAGTATCATCTCTGATACTGCCGTTAATTATTTTATTTAGCTTCTTGTCTTTTCGCCGTTGAGAATCATTTCTGCATTCTTAACACGCTCTTTTGTCGGGGGCTCAATGCCCTCAAGAGGATAGTCATAACCGAGTGCTTTCCACTTGTACACACCGAGGGTGTGGTATGGGAGAACTTCAACTCTTTCAACATTCTTGAGTGAGTGAATAAAGTCGGCAAGTCTGAAAAGATACTCGTCCTTATCATTTCTTTCAGGCACAAGAACATGTCTTATCCAAACGGGCTTGCCCATATCGGAAAGCTGTCTTGCCATTTCAAGAATATTGGTGTTTGGCTGTCCTGTAAGGATTTTGTGCTGCTCATTGTCAATATGCTTAATATCAAGCAACAGCAAATCCGTATATTCCATTAGCTCTTTCCACTTTGAATAGTAAGGCTCTTTTGTTGTGAACGGGTTTGCACTCGTGTCAATACAGGTATTGATGCCGAGCTTTTTAGCCTTTTTGAACAAATCAAGCATAAAGTCAATCTGCAAAAGCGGCTCTCCTCCGCTCACGGTGATACCGCCCTTATTTTTCCAATAAGGGCGATATGCAATCGCTTTGTTGAGAAGCTCGTCAGCGGTGTATTCCACGGTGTTTTCATCGTGTTTCCAAGTGTCGGGGTTGTGACAGAACTGGCAACGCATTGCGCAACCGCTCACAAAAATCACAAACCTTACCCCCGGACCGTCAACCGAGCCAAAAGTTTCTATTGAGTGGATATAGCCTTTAATAGGTTTATCTGACATTACATTCTGTCGTGGCAGGTTCTGGCAATAACATCCAGCTGCTGCTCTCTTGTAAGGTCGATGAACTTAACAGCATAACCCGATACACGGATTGTGAAGTTAGCGTACTCTTCCTTCTCAGGATGCTCCATAGCGTCGATAAGCTTTTCTGTACCGAATACGTTTACATTGAGGTGGTGTGCACCCTGATCAAAGTAACCGTCCATTACATTTACAAGGTTGTCAACACGCTCGTCCTCGTTGTGACCGAGAGCACCTGGGTTGATTGTCTGTGTATTTGAAATACCGTCAAGAGCGTACTCATAAGGAAGCTTAGCAACAGAGTTAAGTGAAGCAAGAAGACCGCTCTTCTCTGCGCCGTAACTTGGGTTAGCACCAGGTGAAAGTGGCTCGCCTGCTTTTCTGCCGTCAGGAAGTGAACCTGTTGCCTTACCATATACAACGTTTGATGTAATTGTAAGGATAGAAGTTGTAGGTTCTGAATCTCTGTATGTGTGGCAATACTTAAGCTTTGACATAAATGTCTTAAGAAGATTAACAGCAATCTTGTCTGCTCTCTCATCATTGTTACCGTATCTTGGGAAGTCGCCTTCTGTCTCAAAGTCAACAGCGATACCGTCTTCGTCACGGATAACCTTAACCTTAGCATACTTGATAGCGCTGAGTGAGTCAACAACATGTGAGAAGCCTGCAATACCTGTTGCAAATGTTCTTCTTACATCTGTATCAATAAGAGCCATCTCTGCTGCCTCATAGTAGTACTTATCGTGCATGTAGTGAATCATGTTAAGTGTACCAACATAGAGGTGAGCAAGCCAATCCATCATTGTGTCATACTTCTTGATAACTTCATCATAATCAAGGTACTCTGATGTGATAGGTGTATATTCAGGACCAACCTGCATCTTTGTCTTCTCATCAACACCACCGTTGATAGCATAGAGGAGACACTTTGCAAGGTTTGCTCTTGCGCCGAAGAACTGCATTTCCTTACCTGTCTGTGTTGCAGATACGCAGCAGCAGATTGAGTAATCGTCGCCCCATACCGGACGCATTACATCGTCGTTCTCGTACTGAATTGAGCTTGTCTTAACAGAAATACGAGCAGCATACTTCTTGAAGTTTTCAGGAAGTCTTGAAGAATAAAGAACTGTGAGGTTTGGCTCAGGTGAAGGTCCCATATTCTCAAGTGTGTGGAGGAAACGGTAGTCGTTCTTTGTAACCATTGAACGGCCGTCAACGCCAAGACCTGCAACTTCGAGTGTAGCCCAAACCGGGTCACCTGAGAAGAGCTGGTTGTAAGACTCGATTCTTGCGAACTTAACCATACGGCACTTCATAACAAAGTGGTCGATAAGCTCCTGAGCCTCAACTTCTGTGATTGTACCGTTCTCAAGGTCACGCTCGATGTAGATATCGAGGAATGTTGATACACGGCCAACGCTCATTGCTGCACCGTTCTGAGTCTTGATAGCAGCGAGGTAGCCAAAGTAGAGCCACTGAACTGCCTCTGCAGCGTTCTTAGCAGGCTGTGAAATATCAAAGCCGTAAGAAAGTGCCATTTCCTTCATATCGTTAAGAGCACGAATCTGGTCAGCGATCTCTTCACGAAGCTGGAAGTCGCCTCTTCTCATGCCCTGACGGTTTGTCTCAGCAAAGTCTTCTTTCTTGCCCTCGATAAGACGGTCAATACCATAAAGAGCAACTCTTCTGTAATCGCCAACGATTCTGCCTCTACCGTATGTATCAGGGAGACCTGTAAGAATCTTGTTGTGACGAGCAAGCTTCATTTCAGGAGTGTAGATATCGAATACACCCTGGTTATGAGTCTTGTGATATTTTGTAAAGATTTCATGGAGTTTTGGGCTTGGAGTGTAGCCATACATCTGGCATGACTGCTCAGCCATCTTGATACCGCCGTAAGGCATAAATGCACGCTTGAGGGGCTTGTCTGTCTGAAGACCAACAACCTTTTCAAGGTCCTTGTCAAGATATGCAGCGTCATAAGCTGTGATACCGCTTACAACCTCAGTTTCCATATCAAGAACGCCGCCCTTGGCTCTTTCTTCTTTCTGGAGTTCCTTGAGTTCGCCCCAGAGCTTGTCTGTTGCTTCTGTTGGGCCTTCAAGGAAGGACTGGTCGCCATCATAAGGTGTGTAGTTTTTCTGGATAAAGTCTCTGACATCAATGTCGGACTCCCATTTGCCACCTGCAAAATTTGTCCATTCTTCTCTCATTACTGTAAAACCTCCGATAATGATAATTAATACTGAATTTTGTATATGACACAAAAAAATGCTGACTCAATTCCAAGCAGACGCCCGGTAAGGTCAGCTCCTTGAAAAAATCGTCATACATCCTTGTAT
>CACXEX010000204.1 GCA_902766775.1 uncultured Ruminococcus sp.
CGGCGGCTCGCCGTGCTACTGATTTACATAAATGATTAACATTCTACGCTCGGGCATAATATGTTTTTTCAATATCATACTATCTTCACGAACTGGGAACGGCGGCTCGCCGTATATGTAAAAAGGACTGAAAGAGGTTATCTTTCAGTCCTTTTGGTGTTTATTTAGTGTTTATTGTATGTTGAAAACTTTTTGATATTTGGATTACTTATTATTTTCTTCCTTTTTCTCTCTGAAAGCAAAGAAACGCTGACCGATGTAGTTGAATGCTACAAAAAGGCATGCACCTACTATCATTGAGAAGTTGCCCGCAAACTTTTCAACACTCCAGCCAAACATTGTCCAGCCGTTTGCTGTACAGAGCATACTGATGAGCGGAATTGCAATTCCATAGGCAAGACCGTAGCATACTGCAATGTTGAGTGCAAATTTAACAATTGGTTTCCAGCCCTTGTCCTTGTTTTTGAATGTGAAGTATTTGTTGAGAAAATAGCTTAAAATACTGCCGAGAATGTAGCCTACAAGCGATGAAACCCATTCGTTCCAACCAAAGAGGTTGAAGAACACAAACTGAAGTCCCATACCTACAACCGTGTTTAAAATTCCGACAAGTATAAACTTCCAGAACTTGATGTCAAAAAACTGCTTGATAAAATTACCCATTTAACCGTTAATCTCCTTATCGTCTTTTTCTTCGTTATCTTCATCTTCAAAATTTGAAAACTTTGTAATGTAAATAGGTCTGTCCTTGGCTTCCATATAGATTTTGCCTATGTATTCGCCCAGAATGCCGATTGACATTTCGGTAATGCCGCCCATAAAGAGGATCGCACACAGCGTGGTGACATAACCCGGTGTGGTAATTCCGAGGAAAAGCGTCTGAATCAGCGTTATTATAATGTATATGAGCGAAATTACGAAGATAATAAATCCCATAACAGCCGTGAATCTGAGCGGTGCAACCGAAAAGCTTGTAATTCCCTCAATGGCATATTTGAACAGACTTGAGAATTTCCATGTTGTCTGACCAAGCTGACGGTCAACTGTTTTGTAGGCAATCCACTTTGTGTTGAAACCAACCCACGAGAAAATACCCTTTGAAAATCTCTGAACTTCGCTGAGCTCAAGGATTGAGTCAACCATCTGACGGCTCATCATACGGAAGTCCATTGCACCGTAGGGCATCTTTACATCTGTAAGTTTGTTTGAAAGCTTGAAGAACAGTTTTGAAAAAATTCCTCTGAACTTGCTTTCGCCTTCACGCTCGGCACGCTTTGTTGCACAGCAGTCGTAACCCTCATGTTCAACAGCCTGAATCATCTGAGGAAACAACTGCGGCGGATGCTGAAGGTCGGCATCCATAACAACAACATAGTCAGCCGTTGTGTGCTTGAGTCCGGCATACATTGCCGCCTCTTTGCCAAAATTTCGTGAGAACGAAATGTACTTGATATTGTTGAAAGTTTTCGCAAGCTTTTTCATAATGAGGTAGGTTCTGTCCTTACTGCCATCATTTACGAGTATGTATCGGAAAGAATACTCGGGCAGAGAGTTGATAACCTTGTTGGTTTCAAGCACAAAATGCTCAAGACCTGCCTCCTCATTGTAGCAAGGAACAACTAAGTCTATGGTTTTCATTATATTTACATCACCTTTATTAAGTTAAACTCACCGCATAGGGGTGAGAGTATCCGCACTTAGATTATAACAAAGGTAACGCAAAAAGTCTATTTTTTTTAAGATTTTTATGTTTTTTTATTTACATCACACACGAAAAGCGTTAAAATAAAATGGATTACTTGTACCCGATTGCATTTTTGTGCATATCGGAAAACAATTACAAAATATTTCGGAGGTCAAATTATGCCCGCTGTAAAGAAAAAGAAAAAGGCTGAGCCTGTTACGCTGAAAAACAAAAGCAACGGCAAAGGCTTTTTTTCAAAAAACATGTTTATCATTTTGGCTTTTGTCATACCGTTTGTGCTTATGACAGCCGCTTTCGGAGTTATGAAGGTTTCGCCGTTTGGTGACAATCAGATTCTCGTAACCGACTTGTGGCACCAGTATTATCCGTTCCTTGCGGATATGCAGGAAAAGCTCAAACACGGCGAATCGCTGTTCTGGTCATGGACTCAGGGCGGAGGTGTAAACTACTTTGCGCTTATGTCCTACTACCTTATGAGTCCGCTCAACTTCTTGACGGTATTTTTGCCGAGTGAATGGCTGAGAGAATTTTTGATGTTCTCGGTTGTTATCAAGATTGCTTGTGCAAGTATGTTTATGGCAATCTTCTTACGCAGTCTTTTCAAGAAGAATGATTTTTCACTCGTAATCTTCGGATGCAGTTTTGGTTTTTGTGCATTCTTTATGGGTTACTATTGGAACACAATCTGGCTTGATACGGTTTGTATCACTCCGCTTGTTGCTCTTGGTGCAGTAAAGCTTTTCACAGAGGGCAAGTTCAGACTTTACATAGTTTCGCTTGCACTTTC
>CACXEX010000205.1 GCA_902766775.1 uncultured Ruminococcus sp.
AGAACAGGCACAGGCAAGCACTGCAATCAATGCAACAAAAAAAGCCGATACAGAGGATATCGGCAAAATGTACGGCGTATATGCTTTTGGCAAGAAGCACCCAAACGGCATTATCGCAACAGATACTTCAACAGGTAAGGTCGTCAAGGTGGCACTCAAAAGCCTTGAAAGCTCAGCTAAGATTAATCGCAATGACGAAGAAAATACACTTGTGTTCAACACAAATGACGGTAAACAGGTTAATGCGGACAGCATAACATTCTCTGACAGTCAGCTTGATACGATTGTTCACAGCGCAAACGAATTTGATACATACGGTGCGAGGAATTATATTTCAAACTTTGAAGAATGGAGAGAAAGTCCGCAGGCACAGAGAATGAGCGATGACGAAATGCTCTATAAATATAACAGAGCATATTCAGCCGCATACAGCTTTGGTCGAGAGGGTGTTAAACTTGATTCTTTAAAAGAAACTTCTGAATATACAATCCTTACAAACATTCTCGGTGAACAGATTGTAAGTCAGGCATTGAGCACCGGCAGAAGAGATGTTGACATTAACACTCAACACCATGCCAACAGACTGACCGAGTTAATCAACCGCAACGGCAGAGCAGACACAAGCGGTGTGGGCGTGTATGCAGACAGCGGAACGGAAGTTTCACACATTCCGCAGGAGCTTATTAATACACTCGGCAACCTTGCGACAAAGACGGGCAGAAACATTATTATCTCAGACCGCCTTGCAGACGGAGTAAACGGTGTTGCTAAAGACGGCAATATTATTCTTAGTTCCGAAATCAGCAGTCAGAAAATTCTTGCCACAGCTTTACATGAAGCCGGACATATGATTAAGAAAACCAACCCGACCGAGTGGCGAACATTGAGTGACTTTGTAGCTGACTACCTTGTACGCAAAGGTGTTGACCTTAACAAGATGATTGACCGCACTATTGAGAGGTACGGCAACCGTTTGCAGGCCGATGAACACGAAAACACAAGAGATGCCGCCCTTGAAGAAATCGTGTGCGACACACTTATGAGCATTGCCTCGGATGAAAAGGCTCTCAATATTGCCCTTGGCACAAAGCAGAACAAGGCTAAAATTGCAGCGGCAATTAAGTCTTTGATTGCAAAAGTAAAGGATTGGCTCATTGGGAAAAGCACAAACTACGGAGCCAAGGCCTTTGCCAAAGACCTTGAAGCTCTTGAAAAACTCGCTCAAAGATTTTCAGAGGCGGCAGATACTGCAAAAGAAAACATCACCGAACAAACAGAGGTTCAGAATGGGGAGAGGTTGGATGTTGAGAAATATTCAATGGGAAGTACCGACAACATAGTACAAGCGGAATTTGAAAAGAAAGTTGATGAAATTGAAAAAAACACATACAATAGTGACGATGCGGTAATTATGGGTATTACACCTAATATTTTACAAAAAATCGGATTAGCACCATTACCTCTTGCTATGACTAAAAATCATATTTATTCTGTCGCAGTATCAGATACAAGAGCAAAAAGTGAGGGGAGATATCATAAAAATACCAATTATCACAATTTAGGGTTTGATACTGTAAAAGATATTTACAATAAAATTTCTGATCCGCTTATGGTAATAGCTCACCCTGATTTTGCGGTAAAGAAAAATAAGAGCAAAGACAGCACCCATAAAGTAGTTGTTTTAGTTGATTTATCAGTTGACGGAAAACAGGTAATTGCACCGATAACTGTTGATTATCAAGGAATGTATAACAACACGCTTATAGATGTAAACCTTGTTGCAACATATTTTGATAAGAGTAATATCAACGATTATATAAAAGAAGCCATTGCTTTGGAAACAATGGGCAAAACAGGATTCTTTTATTTAGACAAAAAAAGAACCCAGAATATTTTTAAGAAGTCAGGGTACCAATTACCCAGCCAACTTAAAAATTCGGGTTCCAATATTATTATACGTCCTATTGATGATATTGTCAATAAAAAAATCAATAATATTACTCAAAGCAAACAATTTATCAGATGGTTCGGTGATTGGCAGAATAGCCCTGCAAAAGCAAGTAAAGTGGTAGACAACAACGGTGAACCGCTTGTTTTGTACCACCAAACAGAAAAAGAGTTTACAACCTTTGATACAAAACAAAAAGGCTCGGGAGAATTTGACAGTGAAATGCCTACGGGTATATTTATGAAACCGACAAACAACGATATCGGAGTTGGCGGAAATATTCAAATGCCGTTGTATGCCTCTATTAAAAATCCCCTCATTGTCAACAACAGAAGCGAACTTGTTAAATTTTACGATAAGAATGTACAGGGATATACGAAAGCTAAAAGTGCGATAGACAGCGTTAATAAGGAATACAAGGCTAAATTCAACGAGGAGATGAAAAGAGAAAACGAGGAATATCAAAAGCTGTGGAATGCGAAAAAGAACGGTGAAATATCTGAAGAAGAGTACCAAAAATCCATATCAAGAGATGCACTTGATGAAATTATGGAAGAATGGGAAAATAAGGTTAATGAAGCAAGCCATAACGCTAAAGCCTTGATAGATGATTATTTCAAAAACAGCAATTATGACGGTGTTATCGTTAATAATGATGTCGGCAGTTTTGGAAGAAGCACAAAAACATTCATAGCATTTGAAAATACTCAGGTTAAATCTGCAACAGACAATATCGGAACATTTGACGGCAATAACCCTGATATTCGTTACAGTCTTGATGAAGATTATGATTTTACAGATGAAAAAGCCGGTGCAATCCATGATACACTGAAATTTTCAATTGATGATGAATACGATGACTGGCTTGTGAATGACGACGGCAAAAGTGTTTTTGACGCTGTAAAGGACGAAAAGAACCCCGACAGGCGAATCAGCATTTTATATCATTATGCCGGCAAAACCGCCGAACACGGAATGAGCGTGGGCAAGGATATACGAATCGGTCAATCAGGAATGCACCGTCTTGTGTGTAATGTTTTGCAGGAATACGGAGTAAATCTTAACGGTAAGAACAAATCAAGAATTGAAGCGTTTAAGTCAGTTGTAAATGACTTTGAAAATTCCGTCAAAAATGATACGCAGAGTTTTAACGATGCAATTGAGAGCCTTGCGGAAGAATGCAAAGAATATCTGAAAAAATCTTCCTTGATTGACAAAAAGCATTCCGAGTGGGCAAAGGCTTTAAGCGACAGTCTGAAAGAGGTTACTCTTGTTATTCCAAAAGGTGACATTGATTTTATTAAAAGCGCCTACGGCAGTATTACAAACTTCCGTAAAGCACTTATGGGTAAAATCAATATCAGAACAGCAAAGGGATATGCTCTCATCGAAAGTGTAAACGAGGGCAGTATTGAAGATGTCGGAAATTCAATTTCAGAGATTATCGGAGATATTGCAGGGATTGATGAAACCTTTAACTGGAGAAGTGAAGAGGGATATAAAACACTTGAAAGGTTTATTAACTATGACCTTGCAGAACACTTTGTTTCAATTGACGGAAAGAGTGTACAGTCAATTGACGAAATGGCAATTGAAATGGCTTTTGATGTTGCTACGGAATATTTGAAACAACAGGCAAAAGAAGTTGTTCTTGACAATAATGCCAATAAAGAATTATTGCACAGTATTACTGAAATATATAATCAGGCTAACGAGGAACACGAACTGCTCTTAAAAGAAAAGAACGCAAGATATGCAGAACAGATTTCGGAGCAGAAGAAAAATGCCGAAAAGCAGATTAAATCTTTGGTAAGAAAGAACAATAAGAAAACCGAGCAGTATATCAAAAATGATATTAAGCTGAGGAATAAAATCAAAAGCGATGCAAAGGAATACAGAGTTATTCTTCGTGCAACAAAAAAGACGGTTGCAGAAGAATACCGTGCCGAGCGGGACAAAACGAAGTATCGTCAGAAAATCAATACAACGCTTGAAAGGCTTATAAACAGACACTTAAAGCCTAAGCCGAGCAATAATGTTCCTATTTCGGTTGTGAAACCTTTGTACAGACTTCTCGCCGAATTGACAGGCAATTATTCGGGATTTTCTAAAGGTGTTAATGACATTACGGAAAAGACAGGATATAACAAAACCGTCAATCAAGAAGGAGAAAGAGTAAACAAAGTAACCTTGTCAGCGGAAACCGAGAAACTTATTTCGGCTTTAAACACCGAAATTGCAAATACTGACGGAAAAATTACTTTACCGCCGGCAATGAGAAACGCTTTGCTGGGATATAATGTGTTTGACAACAACGGCAATATCAAGCAGCATTTTACAGGACTTCTTGAAGATGTAAGAAATATTTTTGAGAAAGCCGAGAAAAACGGAAAAACCTCGTTAAAGGACTTTTCGCTTAGTGAGCTTAAAAGAATAAGCACAGCTTTCAGCGAAGTAAAGAAACTGCTTGACGCTGCAAATAAGATTGTCATTAACGGCAAGGAGTATGACGCTTATCTTGTATCACGAAAAGGTGCTGAGGAACTCAAAAAAGTTACAGGCACACACAAGAAAGGTTCTAATACACAGGCAAGCACCGCCAAGAGAACGCTTTTGGCATTCCGCAAATATATGTCTGATCCGATACGCTTTGCACGAATGATTTCGGGTTATCACAATGACAGCGTGATTGTTCAGATGATGGAAATGCTGAATCAGGGACAGTCGGACGCAGAACAATTAAGCATTGACTGGACGAATAAGTATGAAGAGCAAATGTCCCGTTTCTCATATAAAGCCAAAAAGGATTATGTCAGAGAGCAGGCAATGGAATTTGACGGCATAGACCCTAACACCAAAAAGGCACTTGTTGACAAGAAAACAGGCGAACAGGTTAAAGTTGGACTTACTGCCGATATGCTTGTTGAAATGCTCCTTGAATATGAGGATGAATACGGCAGGGCACATATGATGTACAGCGGTTATCAAGTGCCGAATATCAAGTACATAAAACGGAAAAACCAACAGCTTATGTATTCAAAGGATAGCGGTTGTTATATCCTCCCCACAGAGTCGGATATTTCACGAATCAGGGATTATGTCATGAATAATGAGATTGCAAAAACTGTTTATGAAATTTGCCGTGAGATGTACAATGAAGATATGCAGAATGCCGTCAACAAGGTTTCAAACGAAAAATACGGATATGAAATTGCAAAGGTAAAAAATTATTGTCCTATCACGATTGACGAAGACACGGTTTACGGAACATTTGCCGATGTGCTGATTAACAGAAGTATCAACAGCCGAGCATTTCTTCATGAAAGAGAAAATTTCAAGTACAACAGGCTGAAGCTTAAAGGTGCAACGGCAAAGCTTACCTCTCAGATCAAAAGCGTGTCAAGCTGGTGCGGACTGACAATGCCGATTGAAACATTTAACCGTGTGTTCAATATGCCACGCTACGACCACAAAAATGACAGCCTCGTTAAAGCTGTTCAGGAAGAAAACCTTAATTCTGCCGAAAATATCAGGCAAAAAAATAACACCCATGTGGGTGAAGAGAATAATATTAAATACAGTAATGTCAGCTTTTCTCAAGAACATAATAGTGAAACAAAAGAAATTGTTAAAATTACACTTAAAAATGCAGACAAAATTTCTTCCGAAAAAGTATTTGATGTAACAGAAGATGTAACAAAAAACTTTGAACGAAAGAGTGAAGGTATCGCAGAATTTTTCAAAAAACTTGGTAATAAAGCGACTAACCCTGAACTTGGTATTGTTGAACTTGGGAAAAAAGGAGCGAGATCCACATTATTCCATGGTTTTGGTAATGATAAGCTAATTGCGGTCGGTGCTATTAAGGATGTTATAGAGCACGGTACAATTATAAACAAGACCGAAAAATACAAAGGTAAAGACTATGACAGATATATATTAGCCGGAAGAGGTCTTATCGAAGGAAAGGATTGTTATGTAAGCGTTGTAATCAAGAGTTACCCTAATAATAAAAATCTCAATAGTAAGTTTTATTTGCATGAGGTTACAAAAATAGAGACAGATTCACACATCATGACGAGCTCGCAATCAAGCGAAAATCTCGTGAGTGAATCTGTCCCTGAATCTATTAAACCACAGGATAACGAGAATGTCAAGCTGAGTATTGACGAAGTTCTTGATAGCCTTGAAAAGGAAGAAAAACAAAAAGGCAAAAAGAATACAACGGAATATTTCCCGAGTATGAAGGAAATAATGAAACAGCAATGGGGCAACGAAAGCGAAGAGTACATAAGTAAACTCATGGGCGATTTGCAGGGTTCAACAAAACAGGCTGATCCGGGCAGAATTGATATGCTGACAGGAAAATATATAAGAGCGGTGCTGACGGCAAACATCTCAGCTGCCATTAAGCAGTTATCGTCCTATCCTTTGGCGGCGGCAAGAGTAGGCTGGAAAGCAACTCTTGCAGGACTTAAACACATTCGTCCGGGCAAACACACACCGTTTTTAAACAGAGCATTGCCCGACAGCTATAAGCAAAGTATTCCGTATGATGATATTGCTAAATATACTCCTATACTTGAATACAGAAAGCAAGGAAATAACAGCCGTGAAATGGCAGAAATCAGCAGATACAAAGGCTTGATTGACAGTTCGGGCTGGGTGGGACATACTCTTGACCGTTTGAATTGGATTGAAAAACTTGATGTTCGTATGGTAGAAATGAACTACTGGATTGCCTATGAACATGTAAAGGGCAATATGGGTATATCTCCCGACAGCAAGGAATTTATGCCGAATGTTGCAAAAACGCTTGAGGACATTATTAACAATATGATGCCTAACAGTTCGGTTATGCAACAGGGACAGATTCTAAGAAGTAAGAACCCCGTGAACAGAATATTTACAATCTGCAAAAGTCAGGTGTTCTGTATGGTCAATGCCGCAATGGACGCAAGCGGTGAATACAATGCAAGACTGAAAGATTACAAACAGGCTGTAAGTGAATTTGAAAAGGAGCAGGCGAGAACTGAAGTTAAGATTGCAAAGAAACAGCTTGCAAGAACCTACTCCTCAATTATTGTCAGCACAGCTATGGCTTGCGGAATTTTGATGCCGTTGATAACCGCATCGTTCGGCAAGTGGGACAGATACCGTGACGAGTACGGCAACATTACTCCGTGGTCTGTCGGCTCAAGGCTGTTGAAGGATTTCGGTTCTGAATTAACGGGCATGTTCCTTTTCGGTGACACGGTGTACAATACCGTATTAGCACTCATTGATAAAAATGAAGAATTTTACGGATTATCTCTTCCGGGTGTTGACACGATTAATGACTTTATAACGGGAATCATAAACATTGCCCGTTCCGATACACCCGAAAAACTGAGAAAAAATATTTCTTCACTTGTGGGAACACTCGGAATGCTGACAGGACTTCCAACGAAGAATTTGATGAACTTGTTTCAGGGAGCATGCAATCACATTGAAAACTTCACAAAATACGGCGGTACACCGACTGTTAATGACTACGGTGAAGTGTCTATGCAGATGTACGCTAATTACTGCTATGAGGCTCTTATTGACGGCGACAAAAAGAAATTTGCAAAACTTTATTCGGAATGGCTGAAAGAAAAGACTTCCACAGGCAAGCAGGTTGATAAAAGCTATATTAACAGCAAACTGAAAACAGAGCTTGAAGATGATACGGAAATCATTGCCGCAGGAAATGCGTTCTTTAACGGCGATTTGACGGCATATGAAAATACGGTTGAAAAGTATTCTGACTTAGGCTTTGACAAAACAACCGTTGTAAAAGCCATTAATTCGATTGTCAGTGACCTTGAAGATGAACAGAAAAATGCAGAAGGACTTGATAAGTACGACAATGAAGAAGAGAATGACAGCAAACCCGAATTGTACAAGTATTCGGATGCATTTGACTTTTTGAAGAACGGCGATACCAAAAACTATGAAAAGGTTGAAAAATATCTTATGGAGCATAAAGGTAAGACAAAGAATCAAATGAAAAAGCTGATGCAGAGTGCAAGCCGAACTGATCCGATGTTTGAACAGTACATTGCGGCGAGTAAGAGCAATGATGCCGATACAACGCACACCTTGTACAGACAGTTACTGAATATCTACGGTTCTGAAAGCAGTTTTAAATCTGCTCTCAGAAAATATCAGGATAAAGTCAAAAAGCAACAAAGCAAATAAACAAATTGAGGACAGCGGAAACGCTGTCCTTTTTGTGTGGGTTTTAACTTTTTTGAGCCTGCCGAAAACTATATAATGTAATTAACGATAGGGGGCGGCATTATGAATACGCTAAAATTTGAAGTATATAAAAATACCCTTAAACGCAGGGACGGATTTAACCCCGTTCTCGGCGAAAAAAACTACACAAAAATCAAATGCTATTTTGAAGAAAGTGACTGGGATAACTGCTCTCTCGTTACGGCAAACTTTATGAGTGAAAAAAGTAATATCGTAAAAAGCACCGTCAGTTTGACAGAGGACAAAACAGCAGTGTTTGACATGCCGTCAGAGCTCGAGGGAGATAAAATCTATTTTAGCTTGACCGGTAGTTATGCAGATGACAGCGGCAATACGGTAACACTCAACACAAATCTTGTCGGAATCAACAGGCAGAAAGGTATGTTGCCGAGTGTTTCAACAGACATAAGCCTTTTTGAAAAAATTATAGGGCTTGTAAACAGCGTAGTATCAAGCCTGAAAGATACGCTGAATCAATTCATGAACACTTATCCCAATGTGGATGCAAGTAATTTGACTTGGCTCAATGTCAAATCACTCGGAGTAGATAATTCAGGCGCTGACACTACTCTTGGTATGCTTGTATTTTATCCGCTTGACAACAGAACTTTATATTTCCCGAAGGGAACATATAAATGCAACGGATTAGCACTCGAAAATGTTGAAAATCTGACAATTATATGTGATAATGCTGAATTTATTTATTGTAACAAAGCTACTGACAACACAGACTCAGCAGGAACAAGCGTGCAAAGTACATTTTTCAAATTTACCGGTTGTAAGAACCTGACCATTATTGACGGTAACTTTGACGGCCAAAATAAAGTGTCACAGATTATAACTTTGATTAACTGCCAAAACGCAAACATAGACAATGTTAATATATCTAACGCAGGCAATGCTTTATCGGCAACAGCGGCCGGTATTAATTTCTTGCGGAACTGCTCACACTTTAATGTGAGAAATGCCAAAATATCAGGCATTAAAGCCGGAACTGTTGGCCCAGACGGATACATTCATTCATTTGGCATTGGCGTGTCAAGCGCAGGGAATGAGTACAGTCAACACGGTAACATTGTTAATGTGCGAATTAATGATATTGACGGATATAATTCCGGAGATGTTAAGCCGGACGGTGACGGTATCTACTTGATTGAAAGGCCGACCGATGATTTCAGCGGTGACGGCTATATTAATATTTCAAGGTGCGAAATTAAAGGCTGCGCCAAAAGAGGAATTAAGGCTTCAACAAGGCATGTCAATATCTCAGACTGCTATATTGATGTTGACAGCTGGGGCTCGGCAATTGAGGCGCAGTACGGTAAGTTGACATTGAGGGATTCAACTATCAAGAACAAATATGCAAGCTGTCTGACTCTCGACTGGGACAACGGCACCAATTATGTTGATAACTGTAAACTCTACGGGGCAGGCAAGGACGAAAGCTCAAAGTACGGTAATTACAAGGGCAACGGTATTGTGCTTAATCAGAGGTTGTCGTCAAGAGACGAACCATACAGTAATGAGCCGTGCAATATCAGCATTAACAACTGCTTCGTTGACGGTGTTTTCTCTCCGATTATTTCGGGATATGACAATAACATCAAGTACAAGTACGGAAACATTCATGTTAATGACCTTAAAATTGGTCACTACAGAGATGCATCGGCAATCAAGCTCAATTCTACTATGATGACAGATGTCAATCGGCTTGTACTTTCGGATATTATGTATCAGTACGGCACAACAGAAGCAGAAGTGCTGAACGCTAACAATGAGTATTACGGCCTTAGTAATACGGCAGATACAACAATTAATATTGGCACGCTGTCATCTTATGTTAATCCTAAGCGTTTAGTCTATGACACAAACCTTACCGATGATTACAATGAAATTTTTAAGTTCTATAACCTTAACAATGCAGACTTTGGCGGTGAGACAGCAAAGGTGACAGATGTGCTTGAAGATTCACCGAACAGTGCAGATATTGCCGACGGGACCTATACAAGTGTAACAAATACTAATTTAAGTGTGTCAGTCGCTGACGGTACAATGAATGTAGCTTGTTCAACGGCATACGCTTCTGCTTCATATGTCTATATTCCAATTTCAAGCATTACTCTTGACGGAAATGTATTTGATTTTGTTGTTTCTGACATTAGCAAGACAACAGCAGATGTTACTTTAACGCTGGCCGATGCAAAGAAGGCTACAATTGCCGGATTAACTGAATTTACGCTTAATAAAACAGTAAAATCAACCATTGTAGGTAATGTCAGCGGTACGGCATCGTTTGTCCGCATTAAGCTCAATGCGGACAAAACGGCAAGCCTTTCTTGCAAAGTCAACTTTAAAAATCGCCAAAAGGTTTTAAAAGGACAGGTTGAGGCCAGATTGAAAATTCTTGAAGAAAAAATAAAAGCATTGGAAGGTGCAAGCGTATGATAGATTGGATTATACAATATTGGTTACAGGCTCTTTTCGGCATTATACTCGGTGCTATCGTTGCAATAATAAAAACCGAGTGGAGCAAAATTAAGGCGATTGGCAAAGGCACACAGTCATTGCTCAGAGCGGAGCTTATCCGCTCAGGTGAAAAATACATAAAGAGAGGTTGGATTGAAGTCTATGCCAAAGATGCTTATGACAAATGCTATCAGTCATATCATCACCTCGGGCAAAACGGCACAATGGACGATATGCACGAGAAGGTCATGGACTTACCGACTAACCATATTATAAGAAAGGATGAAAATAATGAGCAAGAAAAAAATTAAGAAATGGGCGGTTGCGGCACTCATCAGAGCCGCAAAGACAATGGCACAGACAGCAGCGGCAACACTCTCGGTTGCGGTGGTAATGAGCGATGTAAACTGGGTAATGGTTGCAAGTTCAACACTTCTTGCCGGAATTCTTTCAATGCTGACAAGTGTCGGTGGATTACCCGAAGTTAAAGAAAGCGAGGAATAATTACGAAAAATACAGTTACAAAGCGTCAGATTGACGAATTACTCGAAAAATCAGAAATTAAGGTCGAAACAGTTTACGGCAAGGTAACCGTTGTAAGTTGCAAACTGCCAAACGGATTTGTCTTAACTGAATCAAGCGGAGCAGTTGACCCAGCAAACTATGATGAAAAAATCGGTACAGAAATCTGTATGGCAAGAATTGAAAACAAATTGTGGGAACTCGAAGGATATGTCCTTGCAAAACAGCTTTACGAAGGAGAGAAACAGTAATGAAAACTTATATCGGAGTTAAAAAGATTGAAGCCGAGCCGATGACAAGAGGCGACTACAATACATACAGAGGCTGGCAGATACCTACGGACGAAAATCCGGCTGATGAAGGTTATCATGTTAAGCACGCTGACGGTCACGAGTCGTGGTCGCCCAAAGAAGATTTTGAAAACACATTTCTTGAAAAGGGAAAGAACCTTCTGAACGATACGGCGTTACTTATGAAGAGTACGGATTTTAAAGAAAGGTTTAAAGCAGAATATGAACAGTTGCTTATAAGAATAACAGGTTTACAGAGAATGCTTGAATCATACAAAGCGGGAAAACTGCCGTTCCAGCCAAACTGTTCATATGAATTACTCTACGAACAGTTTGTGCATATGAAAGGATATCTTAATGCCCTTGAATTAAGAGCAACAATCGAAAAAATAAGTCTTGAAAAGGAGAACAAAAATGAACAGAGTAACTGCTGTTGATGTTAGCTTTTGTCAGACCAATGTTGACTACAACAAAGTTAAGGCTGACGGTATAGACACGGTTATTATTCGTGCCGGCTTTGGCCGTGAAACTTACCAAAAAGATGCACAGTTTGAAGAGCACTTTAGGAAAGCAAAAGCCGCAGGGCTGAAAGTCGGTGTATATTGGTTCAGCTATGCGTACAGCGTTGCCGAG
>CACXEX010000206.1 GCA_902766775.1 uncultured Ruminococcus sp.
GCGGATGATGGGAATCGAACCCACACGATCAGCTTGGAAGGCTGAAGTTCTACCACTAAACTACATCCGCTTATTTACAACATTGTCATTATATCACGCAGTTATGTATATGTCAAGAATTTTTTTGTTATGACATATACAGGGGCATTCATAGAACGCCCCTGTTGAATAGAAACGATTTCATCTCATAAATTTGAACTTGTTTCAAATCGTTTTCGCAATTGTTTTAGTGCTTTGGTTTCGATGCGGCTGACATAGGAGCGGGAGATACCCAACATTTTGGCGACATTTTTTTGCGTCATAGCGTCTTTGCCGTCAAGACCGTACCTTAATATAATAATCTTTTGCTCACGGTCGTTGAGTTCCTCTCTTATGAACTGACCGAGCTTTTTTGAGTTGAGTTTCAAGTCGAGATTGTCGATTATGTTGTCGTCAACCGACATAATATCAAGCAGGGTGAGAGGATTGCCGTCTTTGTCGGTGTCGATTGTTTCGTTTAAAGAAATATCCTGCGCACTTTTCTTTGCATTTCTAAAATGCATAAGAATTTCGTTTTCAATACATCTGCTTGCGTAGGAGCTTAATTTTATATTTTTGTTCATATCAAATGTGTTGATTGCCTTTATAAGCCCGATTGTGCCGATTGACACTAGGTCGTCCTGTTCGCTTTGTGTTCCGTAGTATTTCTTTATTATATGTGCAACGAGTCGCAAATTGTGTTCGACAAGCATATTTCTTGCCGTTACATCGCCGTTTGCACTTTTTTCAAGACATTCACGCTCCTGCTTTTCGGTTAAAGGCTTTGGAAACGAACCGCCTCCGCATACATGCAGAATGAAAAAACATATATATTGCCCTAAAAATCCGAGTAATTCAATCATCGTAACACCCCTCAAGCTAAATTTTCTGTGTATATAATTTTATTCGTGGAATGTTCAATAATTGCCTGTACCTGATTTTCTTCAAAAAACTTCACAAAACAATCAAAAACTTGATTTTTGCAATGAATTTGTATAATATACCACTTGAAATTTTGGCAAGAATAAACTACAATTTAACTATGTCGTGTTTCGACAAAATATTTTAGGGGGGCTTTCTTTTGGAAAAAATTTTCAAACTGAAAGAAAACGGCACTAATGTCAAAACCGAGATTATTGCCGGCATCACAACATTCCTCGCAATGGCTTATATACTCGCTGTAAACCCGAGTATTCTTTCTGCCGCAGGAATGGATCCGAATGCAATCTTTGCAGCAACAGCTGTATCGGCTGCTTTCGCAACACTCATCATGGCATTCTATGCCAACTATCCTGTCGCTCTTGCTTCCGGTATGGGACTTAATGCGTATTTTGCATACACAGTTGTTCCGCAGCTTGCAGATCAGGGTATCACAAATCCATGGCAGGTAGCTTTGACAGCTATCCTCGTTGAGGGTATTATTTTCATTATCCTCTCAATCTTCAAGTTCCGTGAAACACTCGTAAACAAGGTTCCTCAGAACCTTAAGTACGGTATTTCAGCAGGTATCGGTCTTTTCATCACAATTGTAGGTCTTAAGGGTGCAGGCGTCATCACAACAGACGCTTACTATGACGGTAAGGCTGTTCAGTCATCAACTCTTGTAAAGCTTGGTGATATGGGTTCGGCTCCTGTTGTTCTTGCTCTTGTGGGTATCCTTATTGTTGCTACTCTTTGGCACTTCAAGGTTAAGGGCTCAATCCTTATCGGTATCCTTGCAACATGGGTTCTCGGTATCATCGCTCAGCTTTGCGGTTGGTATCAGGGTACATCTCTTATTCCTGATTTCGCTAACTATTCTGTATTCGGTCCTATCCAGAATATGGCAACCGAAACACTCTTTAGGTTTGACTTTGGTTATGTAGCAAAGAATGCACTTAACTTTGCAGTAATCGTGTTTGCATTCCTCTTTGTTGACCTCTTTGATACAGTTGGTACACTTATCGGTGTTGCTCAGGAAGGTAAGCTCCTCAATGAAAAGGGCGAACTTCCCCGTGTAGGTCGTGCTCTTATGTCTGATGCTCTCGGTACATGCCTTGGTGCTTGCCTCGGTACATCAACAGTAACATCTTATGTTGAGTCAACAACAGGTGTTGCAGAAGGCGGTAGAACAGGTCTTACAGCTCTTACTTCTGCAATTCTCTTTATTCTTGCTATTCCGCTTTATCCAATCTTCCTTGCTATTCCTTCATTTGCAACAGCTCCTGCACTCGTATTTGTAGGACTTCTTATGATTAAGAATATCACAAAGATGAACTTTGATTCTGATATTGCTGATACAGTAGGCGGTTTCGTAGCAATCATCTTTATGCCGTTTGCATATTCAATTGCAACAGGTATTATGTTCGGTATCCTCACATGGGTTATCCTCAAGGTTGTAACAGGCAAAATCAAGGATATTCATCCGATTATGTGGATTGCGTTTGCTTTGTTTGCCGTAAGAATCGTAACAATGATTTGCGGTGTATCATCGTAACATAATACAAATGATATAGTACTAACATAGTACAAACTCTACGGGGGCGGATTTCCGCTCCCGTTTTTGTGTTTTCCTACAAGTTAAATAGGTTATTGTTGTGCAACAAGCTCATTGACATATACAGCCTTTTATGATATTCTTTAATCATATTATTAATATATGAATATGGTGATTAGTGTGAAAATATCAACAAAGGGAAGATATGCTCTCCGTCTTATGGTTGACCTTGCTCAGCGTAAGCCCGGCGAAAATGTTGCGCTCAAAGAGGTTGCCGCTCGTCAGGAAATTTCGCTTAAATATCTTGAACAGATTATTACTGTTCTTACAAAGGCGGGTTATGTCCTCAGCACAAGAGGCTCAAACGGCGGATACCGTCTTGCACATTCTCCGGAGTATTATACTGTTGGTATGATTTTAAGACTTACCGAGGGAAGTCTTGCGCCTGTTGCGTGCCTTGAAGGGGAAGAGAACACCTGCGACCGCCGTGAACAGTGTGCAACTCTTTTTGTGTGGGAAAAGCTCCAGAAGGCTATTGACGATGTTGTTGACAATATCACACTCGCCGATATCATTGCAAATTCGGCAGATAACTATGTAATTTAATATATAAATCAGAAAGCATCCTTATGGGTGCTTTTGCTGTTTACACGGTAATTTAGTAGGAAATGCGGTGTTTTGCTTTTTGTAAAGCCTGTTTTGAATATTAATTTTAAAAAAATCAGAAAAAATCAGAAAAATTTTTAGATTGATCGTTTGATAATTAAAATCCGAAAAACGGCTTGAATACTGGACTTTCAGACTTCTTGTATAATCAAAACCCAGTAAACCTACTAATCCAATAGGAAAAATAAGAAAAAATTTCAAAAAACCTATTGACAAATTAAAAATCTGTGGTATGATATAGACAATCCAATTAAAACCCACCAAACAAATAGGAAATATGGGAAAGGTGATCCAAATGAAAAATCTCAGATTCAAACGATGTTGCAGTAACGAACGAATGTGAAACGGGACACATCAAATCCGCAACATAACTTCTGAAATTAAAATTAAAATGAAATGAGGACATTAAAAATGAGTAAATTAAGCGAAAGAAATCTTAAGTTTGAAACAAAGCAGCTCCACATCGGTCAGGAAACAGCAGATCCTGCAACAGACGCAAGAGCAGTTCCGATTTATGCAACAACTTCTTATGTATTCCACAACAGCCAGCACGCAGCTGACCGTTTTGCACTCAAAGATGCAGGTAACATCTACGGCAGACTTACAAACCCGACAGAAGATGTTTTTGAAAAGAGAATTGCAGCTCTTGAGGGCGGCACAGCAGCTCTTGCAGTTGCATCAGGTGCAGGAGCAGTTTCATATGCACTTCAGGCTCTTGCAAAAGCTGGCGACAACATTGTAGCCGCAAAGACAATCTACGGCGGCACATACAACTGGCTTGAGCATACATTCTCAGAGTTCGGCGTAACAACAAAGTTTGTTGATCCTGACGAAGAAAACGCATTTGCAAATGCAATTGACGAAAACACAAAGGCTGTTTTCATTGAATCACTCGGCAATCCTAATTCAAATATTATTGATATTGAAGAGGTTGCAAAGATTGCTCACTCACACAAGATTCCGCTTGTAATCGACAGCACATTCGCAACACCATATCTTCTCAGACCGTTTGAGTACGGCGCAGACATCGTTGTTCATTCAGCAACAAAGTTCATCGGCGGTCACGGCACAGCTCTTGGCGGTGTAATCGTTGAAAGCGGCAAGTTCGACTGGGCTGCATCAGGCAAGTTCCCGCAGTTCTCAGAGCCTAACGCATCATATCACGGCGCAGTATTCACAGAGGCTGCTCCGGGTGCTGCTCTCGTAACTTATGTTCGTGCTATTCTCCTCAGAGATACAGGCGCTACACTTTCACCGTTCCACGCATTTTTATTCCTTCAGGGCCTTGAAACACTTTCACTTCGTGTTGAACGCCATGTTGAAAATGCACTCAAGGTCGTTGATTACCTTTCAAAGAACCCGAAGGTAGAAAATGTAAATCATCCGTCACTTCCTGACAGCAAGTACAACGCTCTTTATAAGAAGTACTTCCCGAAGGGTGCAGGTTCAATCTTCACATTTGAAATCAAGGGCGACGCTGAAACTGCAAAGAAGTTCATCGACCACCTCGAAGTATTCTCACTTCTTGCAAATGTTGCAGATGTTAAATCTCTTGCAATTCACCCTGCATCAACAACTCACTCACAGCTCAGCGAGGCAGAGCTTGCAGAACAGGGCATTAAGCCAAACACTATCAGACTTTCAATCGGCACAGAGAATATCGACGATATTATCTATGACCTTCAGGAAGCATTTGATTCACTTGATGACTGATTTTAATTTGTTGAATTTTGAAAGGACTTGATTTTTGTGAGTAAAATATATAAAAGCGTAACAGAACTTATCGGCAGAACACCACTTATCGAACTCGTTAATATAGAAAAGAAATATGACCTCAAAGCAAAGGTTGTTGCAAAGCTCGAACTCTTCAATCCGGCAGGCAGTGTTAAGGACAGAGTAGCAAAGGCTATGGTTGAGGACGCTGAAAAGAGCGGCAAGCTCAAAAAGGGTTCAACAATTATTGAACCGACATCAGGTAACACAGGTATCGGTCTTGCATCTGTTGCAACTGCAAAGGGCTACAAGACAATCCTCACAATGCCCGAAACAATGAGCGTTGAGAGAAGAAACCTCCTCAAAGCATACGGCGCTGAAATCGTTCTTACAGACGGTACAAAGGGTATGAGCGGTGCAATTGCAAAGGCTAAAGAGCTTGAAAAGGAAATTGACGGCGGCATTATCCTCGGTCAGTTCGAGAACCCTGCTAACCCTAAGGCTCATTTTGATACAACAGGTCCGGAAATTTGGGAGGACACAGACGGTAATGTTGACTTCTTCGTTGCAGGTGTCGGCACAGGCGGTACACTCAGCGGTGTAGGTAACTTCCTTAAGTCAAAGAAGGCTGATGTAAAGGTTGTTGCAGTTGAGCCACAGACTTCTCCTGTTCTTTCAGAAGGTCACGGCGGTCCTCATAAAATTCAGGGTATCGGCGCAGGCTTTGTTCCTGATACTCTCGATACAAAGGTATATGACGAAATTCTTCCGATTTCAAACGAAGCTGCTTTCTCAAATGCAAACGATATTGCAAAGACAGAGGGTATTCTCGTAGGTATCTCATCAGGTGCAGCTCTTGCAGCCGCAATTGAACTCGCTAAGCGTGAAGAAAACGCAGGCAAGACAATCGTTGCATTGTTCCCCGACACAGGTGAGCGTTACCTCTCAACAGGTGTATTCAACAGCTAATAAGTAATTGGATTACTTCCCGATATTGATAAAGGACAGTCACGCAGACTGTCCTTTATCTTTTCTCTAAACCTTTTTATTGCAACCGTGAAATCGGTATGGTACAATTGTTTTGAAGGTGAGTTTATGAAAGTTAAAATTTGCGGAATTACTTCCGCCGATGATATTAAAATAGTAAATGACTGCAAGCCCGATTTTGCGGGTTTTGTAATGTTCTTTCCGAAGAGCAAGCGAAATATTTCTCCTGAAACCGCCAAAGGTTTAATTGATACGCTTGATGAAAATGTTTCATCAGTTGCGGTAACTGTTTCTCCAACCCTTGAACAGGTGAAAACTGCCTATGATTGCGGTTGTGACTATATTCAAATTCACGGTGAGGTTGGGGAAGAGGTTCTTTCAAATCCGTATTTAAAGGTGATTCGTGCCTTTAATGTGAACGACCTTGAAAAATTTGACGAATACAGAATGAATCCGAACATTGTCGGTTATGTTTTTGACGCACACGAACCCGGCAGCGGAAAAACCTTTGACTGGACAATGCTTGAAAAGTTGCCCCGTGACGATAAGCTGTTTATGCTTGCGGGCGGTCTGAATCCCGAAACTGTCACTAAGGCTGTGAAAGTCGTTAAACCTGACGGTGTTGATGTCAGCTCGGGTGTTGAAAATTCAGACGGCAACGGTAAAGACATTGAGAAAGTAAAACGCTTTATTCAGAACGCTCGGTCTGCTGGCTTTTGCTGATTTTTCCCCAGTTGTAAAAGCCGTAAAGGTCATTAAAGAAAAATACTGAAAAGCAGACTACCATAGAAATGTATGACGGATCTTCAAGCGATGCGATAATCCACAATCCTACAAGCACAAGGTCATTTGCGGCATAGCAAAGAGCGTAATATCTGCTCCTTCTGAATGTGAGGTATGATGCAAGGAAACTTGTTGTGACCGAAACGGTACTCAACATAAGACTGTTGTTGCCGAGTGCCTTAAGAATAAAGTAGAAAATTGCAGTTACAATTATTGCGGAAACAGCAGTCAGAATTATTTCGGGCAGTTTGATTGAGGTGTTGACTTCAACTTCGTTGTTGTTGCCCTCAAAAGGGTGTCTTATCCACGAAATAACGGCGAGAACCGCTATCGGAGCAGTCATTCCGAGATAGGTAATCATCTCTCCGTAATATGAGAACGAGAGCGAAATAATGCCGTACATAATCGCAAAAATTACGATGAGAATCTGACCGATAACATCGCCCTTTGCCGCAAATATAAGGGACGAAACTCCGACTAAGCCTGCAATTATATCAAACAGACTGCTGCCCAGAAATACCGTCGCAGTTACGACCAGAATTGAAAAAATCCAAAGGCAGAGTTCCTTTTTAGAGAGATTTTTGACCGAATTAATAAGATTGATTTTCATAAATTCACCACATTTTCTTAATTTTATTCAACAAAAAAGCACCCTTGCACATCTTCAAAGACCTAATGATGTGCAAAGGTGCATATTGTTCTACGCACGCTACCCGGCGGCAGCAAATATTAACTTACGTGGAAATACTATCACAGAATTTCGATTTAGTCAATAGCTTTTATAATTTTTTTGGATTTGAAAAAATAGGAAAAATATGTTGACAAACCGTGATTTTGTGTTATAATAAATCTGTTATGTTGTGTACATAACAATCCTTGCGGTGAAAACCGCCATAATGTCCAGAAGGAGGTGCAATATTAATGGCAGTAACAGCTAATTACGAAACAGTAATGATCATTTCAATGAAGAAGGGCGAAGAAGGTATTCAGGCCATCGTTGAAAAGTTCAAGGCTCTCATTGAGAAGCATGCCACTTTGAAGAATGTTGACGAATGGGGCAAGAGAAAGCTTGCTTACCCTATCAACAAAGAGAGCGAAGGCTATTATGTTCTTTTCGATTTTGAAAGTGAAGCTGAGTTCCCAGCAGAGCTCGACCGTATCTACAAAATCACAGAAGGCGTAATGCGTTCAATGATAATCAAGAAGGAAGTCGAATAATCAATTTGTAGGGTTTTAACCCGAACACGAAAGGGAAAAGTATGTTAAACAGAGTAATCTTAATGGGCAGAATTACAGCTGACCCTGAATTAAAGACAACAAACACAGGCGTAAGCGTTACAAGCTTTAGCATTGCAGTTGATCGTAACTATGTAAAGCAGGGCGAGGAGCGTAAGGCCGACTTCTTTAACATCGTATGTTGGAGAAGTACAGCGGAATTTGTATGCCGTTACTTTGGAAAGGGTTCTCTCATTGCTGTTGAAGGACAGCTCCAGAGCCGTCAGTTCCAGGCTAAGGACGGTTCAAACCGCTATGTTGTTGAGGTTGTAGCAGACAATGTTTCGTTCACAGGCGAACGCCGTGACAACAATGCAGGCAGCTACAATCAGTCCTATGGCGGCAATCAGTCATACGGCGCTCCGTCTTACGGCGGAAGCCAGGCTTATCATCAGGAACCTGCTCAGCAGGCACCTGCATCATATCAGAGCGGTTCAAACTCTGATTTTCAGGATATGCCTTTGGACGATGATTTACCATTTTAACTTCAACTTAATTTAAATAATTCTCATTGAAAGGAGAACTTCATCATGGCAGACAGACCAATGAACCGTGGCAGAAAAGCTCGCAAGAAGGTTTGCGGCTTCTGTGTTGACAAGGTTGAGAATATCGATTACAAGGATATTGCTCGTCTTCGTCGTTATATGTCAGAAAGAGGAAAGATTCTTCCTCGCCGTGTAACAGGTACTTGCGCAAGACATCAGCGTGAGCTTACAGTTGCTATCAAGCGTGCTCGTCACCTTGCTTTGCTTCCTTACACAGCTGACTAATTTAATAACAGCTTTTAACACCGTACTTTTTGTGCGGTGTTTTTTTATGCACCTGAACACAATTTTTAATGACAGTGTGTTGACAATAACCGAAAATAGGCATATACTATGCTTGAAAGGAGATGTTTTTATGGCAACAACCAACCTTAATATCAGAACAGATAAGGAAGTAAAAGATAAGGCTGAAGAAATTTTCAATGAACTCGGTCTTAATATGACGACTGCCGTAAACATTTTTTTGAGAACTGCCATTCGCGAACACGGTATTCCTTTTGAATTGAAACTTGATACACCAAATGATACCACAGCCGCCGCTATTGAAGAGGGCAGAAAACTTATGGCTGACCCAAACGCTCCGAGATATTCAAGTATGGACGCACTTAAAGAGGCTTTGGAAGTATGAAATACGATGTTCAGTTTACCTCTCAATTCAAGAAAGATTTAAAACTTGCGAAAAAGCAACATAAAAATCTCGACAAACTTTTTAGTGTAATCAATACATTGGCAAACGGTGAAACTCTTGATGCAAAATATAAAGACCATGACCTTATGGGAAATTATAAAGGTACTCGTGAGTGCCATGTTGAGCCTGATTGGTTGCTTGTTTATGAGATTAAAGATGATGTGCTTGTTTTAATGCTTTACAGACTCGGAACTCATTCGGAATTATTTTAGAATTAACCTACAAAAACAGGGTGCAATTGTGTATCCTGTTTTTTTCTGTAATTTTCCTATTGACAAATACCCTAAGGGGGTATATAATCGTAACTGTAAGATACCCATATGGGGTATCTTGAACAGGGTGTTAAATAATAATCCCATTTTGAAATTATGAGGTTGATATTATGGAGAATAATAAGTGTGAACATTGTGCAAAACACAAGCACCGTACCGAAAAAGAATACAAGTCGCTTGTAAACCGACTTAATCGTATTGAAGGTCAGATACGGGGGATAAAGGGCATGCTTGAGAAAGATGCCTACTGTCCCGACATTCTGGTACAGGTTGCCGCCGCCAATGCGGCACTCAACGCTTTTAACAAGGAGTTGCTTGCCAATCATATCCGAACCTGTGTTGCAGATGACATTAGAGCAGGAAATGATGAAACAATTGACGAGCTTGTCGGTGTTTTGCAAAAGCTTATGAAGTAGGAGGATTTATGACTCAGTACAATGTAACGGGTATGAGCTGTGCCGCCTGTGTTGCCCGTGTTGAAAAGGCGGTGTCAAAGGTTGACGGAGTAAATTCGTGTTCCGTCAGTCTGCTCACAAATTCAATGAATGTTGACGGTACTGCCGATTCGTCAGCAATTATAAAAGCCGTGCAGAATGCAGGCTACGGTGCGTCTTTGAAAGGCAAAGAGAAAAAGTCAGCCGACGCAGAGGATTCTCTCAAAGATACCGAAACACCGAAAATCAGAAAAAGACTTATCGCATCGCTTGTCGTCCTTGCAGTATTGATGTATTTTTCAATGGGACATATGATGTGGGAATGGCCGTTGCCGTCATTCTTTGACAACAACCACATTGCAATGGGACTTGTTCAGCTGATTTTGACAGGCATAGTAATGGTGATTAACCAGAAATTCTTTGTCAGCGGTTTCAAAGGACTTATCCACCTTGCCCCGAATATGGACACGCTTGTTGCGCTTGGTTCGGGAACAGCATTTGTTTACAGCACAATTGCGTTGTTTATGATGACCGATGCGCAGGTGAGAGGTGACTCGGCGGCTGTTATGTCGTATATGCACGAGTTCTATTTTGAATCAGCCGCAATGATTTTGGCACTTATCACGGTAGGTAAAATGCTTGAGGCTCACTCAAAGGGCAAAACCACCGATGCACTCAAAGGTTTGATGAAACTTGCACCTAAGACCGCAACAATTGTGGTTGACGGTGTTGAAAAAACTGTTCCGATTGAACAGGTTAAAAAAGGCGATATATTCGCAGTTCGTCCGGGTGAGAGTATCCCTGTTGACGGAGTCGTGATTGAGGGCGGAAGTGCAGTCAACGAATCTGCTCTCACAGGTGAAAGCGTTCCAGTTGACAAGATTGTCGGAGATACGGTTTCAGCCGCAACAATCAATCAATCGGGATATATCCGCTGTGAGGCTACGAGAATCGGTGAGGACACAACGCTGTCGCAGATTATTAAAATGGTCAGCGATGCGTCTGCCACCAAAGCACCTATCGCAAAAATTGCCGACAAGGTTTCGGGTGTGTTTGTTCCTGCAGTTATCACAATTGCAGTAATCACTGCAATCGTTTGGTTGCTCCTCGGTCAGAGTGTAGGCTTTTCGCTTGCAAGAGCAATTTCTGTCCTTGTAATCAGCTGTCCGTGTGCTTTGGGACTTGCAACCCCTGTTGCGATTATGGTCGGCAACGGTGTCGGCGCAAAGAACGGTATCCTCTATAAAACCGCAGTTTCGCTTGAAACGGCAGGCAGAATTGACACGGTTGTTCTTGACAAAACAGGCACGGTAACAAAGGGCGAACCCGCCGTTACCGATATTGTGACAGCCGAAAATATCTCTGAAAACGAGCTTTTAAAAACAGCCGTAGCCCTTGAAAAGTCAAGCGAACATCCGCTTGCAAAGGCAATTGTAGTTTATGCAAATGACAGACAGATTATCGGCGATGCAGTTACAGATTTTAATGCCGTAACAGGCAACGGACTTACCGCAAAAATTGGATCAGTTAGTGTTTACGGCGGTAATTACAGATATATTTCGCAGTTTGCTGAAATTTCATCAGCCGAAAAAGCAAAGGCTGAACAACTTGCAGGAGAGGGAAAAACTCCGTTATATTTCTGCAAAGGAAATAAATTTCTCGGTATTATCGCAGTTGCGGACATAATAAAAGAGGACAGCAAACAGGCTGTTAAGGAACTCAAAAATATGGGTGTGCGTGTTGTAATGCTCACCGGCGATAACGAAAAAACCGCAAAAGCCGTTGCAAAAAATGCAGGCATTGACGAAGTTGTTGCAGGAGTTCTTCCTGACGGCAAGGAAAAGAATGTCAGAGAGCTGAAAAAGTACGGCAAGGTTGCAATGGTCGGTGACGGCATTAACGATGCTCCCGCACTCACAAGCGCAGACTTGGGTATCGCAATCGGAGCGGGAACAGATGTTGCAATTGACGCGGCGGATGTTGTGCTTATAAAGAGCCGTCTTGCAGATGTTCCTGCGACAATCAGACTCGGCAGAGCAACACTCCGAAACATTCACGAAAACCTTTTCTGGGCATTTATTTACAATGTAATCGGCATTCCGCTTGCTATGGGTGTGTTTATCAACCTCTTTGGCTGGCAGTTAAATCCAATGTTCGGTGCGGCGGCGATGAGCCTTTCAAGTTTCTGCGTTGTAACAAACGCATTAAGACTTAATTTTGTTAAGGTTCACAGCTCAAAGCACGATAGAAAAATAAAACACAAAAATAAAAAGGAGAATAAGACTATGGAAAAAACAATGAAAATCGAAGGTATGATGTGTCCGCATTGCGAGGCAACAGTAAAGAAAACTCTTGAGGCAATTGACGGTGTTGAGTCGGCTGAAGTAAGCCACGAAAAAGGTACAGCCGTTCTTACATTGTCGAAAGATGTTGATGATTCCGTTCTTAAAAAGGCAGTAGAGGACGCAGGCTACACAGTTAAATAAGCGGCGTGACCGCCTAAAATTTGAGAATATAGTTTCACTTAGGCGAAGAAATATTCCCGAGCGTGACTTATAAATTGAATACAAAAAAATCAGCAGGGCAACATAATTTTGTTGTCCTGCTTTTTTGAAAATGAATATTATAAATAATGACAATGTAATTACAATTGCTTGACTTTGTAATTTGTATGTGATATCATACATATATAGATATAAAGGGGTTGATTTTATGGCAACAACAAACTTGAATGTCAGAGTTGACGAAAATCTAAAAAAAACAGCTGATGCATTGCTTAACGAACTCGGTTTGAATATGTCAACAGCAATCAATATTTATCTCAGGCAGATTGTCAGAGAAAACGGTATTCCGTTTGAAATTAAACTCGATAAACCAAATGCAGAAACCTTGCAGGCTATGCAGGATGTCAGAGAGGGCAAAAATCTTCACGGCCCTTTTGATTCCGTAAGCGAGCTTATGGAGGACTTGAATGCTGACGATTAAGTATCATACCCTGTTTAAAAAGGATTTTAAAAGAATAAAAAAGCGTGGGTATGATATTTCAAGGCTTGAAAAAGTAATTGAATTGCTTGCGAATGAAGTACCATTGCCAGAACAATTTAAAGACCACAATCTTACGGGCAACTATAACGGCTTTCGTGAATGTCATATTGCACCAGATTGGTTGCTCATATATCAAGTCAATAACAATGAACTCGTCCTTGTTTTATCGAGAACCGGTTCACACAGCGATTTATTTTAATTGTGATTTAAGCACTTTGCAGAAATGCAGGGTGCTTTTTGTGTGGTAGGAATATTATTTTCTTCACACAAATTATACGCTCGGGCGAAATATGTCGTGAAACTTGCAAACTGTCTTCACGAGAGGGGAAGGGCGGCTCGCCGTATAAGAAAAAACGGAGTAACCAAAACTGATTACTCCGTAAATTCAATGTTTAATTACATTTTGTTTGCAAGGGCTCTTTCAAGCCAGATGTCTGCAATATCCATAGCAAGGAACAATCCCTTTTTCTCGCTTGATTTAACAAGCTGTTTTCTTGGTGAAAGATAGGGGTCGGTAGCCATAAGCTGAACTGTTACCTTATCGGCAATTTCAGTTCCGTTGACATCCTTTTTGCTCTTGATCTGCATTCTTATAACATACGGCTCTTCCATACTGCCGTAGTAAATTTCGTCATTGCAACGAACGAGCGGTCTGCCCTTGTAAGTCGAAAATTTCTTTTCGCTCTTTTTGGTATCTGCCACAAGGCATCATCCTTTCTTAAACATTAAGATACGATTTTACCAGTGCTTCAAGTAGGTCGTCACGGTCGATCTTGCTGATGATGTTGCGAGCGTTATTATATGTTGTAATATAGGTCGGATCCTCGCTTAAAATATACCCCACAATCTGATTAATAGGGTTATATCCCTTTTGACGGAGGGCATCATAAACGATTGTAAGCCCTGCTTTTATCTGGTCATCTTTTTCCTCACCAAGAGAAAAAATCATTGTTTTATCCAACATACTGAAACACCTCCTATTCTGCTACTATACCATATTTCAAAGTAAATTTCAAGCACTTTTTAATAAATATGCCTAATTTATGTTATTTTAATGTCAAAAACATTGCTTTGTGTGATAAAATAGCAGTAATATTTCTCGATTTTATCTTATGTTTGTCAGATTATGTCACAAAAAGGGGACGGAAAAACCGCCCCCATAATTTTTAGCCTCTGAGTTTTACTCCGTTTTCCGAAAGATTTGAAATTATCTTGTCCATAATCTTCTGAACTTCGGCTGATGAAAGTGTTCTTTCGTTTGATGAGAACTCAAAACGGATTGTTACGCTGTGAACTGTTTCTGTGTCATATGTGTCAACAATCTTTGTACTCTTGAGAATCTCGCCGCCTTCGTTTTTCCAGCACTCTGCAAGGTGTGAGAAGAACATTCCCTGCGGAACTTCAACGCTGATGTCGTAGTCCATTGGCGGGAACTTTGACGGTTCGTCATAAATAATCGGAGCAGCCTCTGTGTTTGCATAAGCGTTTACATCAATTTCTGCAAATACGATTGCAGCCTTCTTGTCAATCTTCTTGCTTACTGTTGGGTGAACAATGCCGATTGTACCGATGTTCTTGCCGTCAAGGCATACCGAATAGAGATTTACGGGATGTTCGTAGCTGTGAGTAGGTTCAGCCTTTTCAAATGTGAGGGGCTTGTGCTTAATTTCATCCGTTGTAACGGCGAGAATGTCACGGAGCTCAAAGTAGATGTCCTTAACATTTCTTGTCTTGCTGTAAAGTGTGATTGCAAGCTTTTTGTTCTCAATGCAAAGACCGTTTTCGTCAAGACCGTTTACAACTCTGCCGATTTCAAAAATGCCGAAATCGTTTGAGAATGAAAGGTTTGACTTAACCTGACAAAGCTGTGTGGGAACGATTGAATTTCTTAAAGTTTCAATATTCGGGTTAGTTGCATTTGCAAGTTTAACATTGTCCTCAACAGGAATGTCAATTGCCTTGAGTTCATCGTTGTATGCCCATACATATGAGTGAAGTTCGTGGAGGTTGTATCTCTTAACGAGCATATCCTTGATTTTGTTTTCTGTTGTTTTAACAACGCTTGCTCTTACGGGGTAGAGGGGAGAGCGTGTTGTGTGAATTTCAAAGTTGTCATAGCCGTAAATACGGGTGATTTCTTCAATGATATCAGCTTTGATTGTAACATCCTTTGTTGCTCTCCAGCTTGGAACTGTTACGCTGAAATTATCGTTGTTGAGCTCAACCTTAAAGCCGAGGCTTTCAAGTGTTGCAACAATTCTGTCATTGCTGATTTCAATACCTGTGTAGCGGTCAACAAAGTTCTTGTCAAAGTCAAGAACAACTGTATCATACTTGAATGCGTACTCGTCTGTGAGTGAAGAAACAACCTTGATGTCGCTGTCATACTTTTTGAGGAGATATACAAATCTTGCAATTGCGGTAACAGTCATTTCAGGGTCAAGACATTTTTCATATCTCATTGATGCGTCTGTTCTGTGAGCAAGTCTTACAGTTGACTTTCTTACGGAAACTGCGTTGAATGTTGCGGATTCGAGTGTGAGAGTTGTTGTATCGTCAACAATTTCGGAATCAAGTCCGCCCATAATACCTGCGATTGCAACAGGAGTGTCGCCGTTGCAAATCATAAGGGTGTTTTCGTCAATGTTTCTTTCAACACCGTCAAGTGTCTTGAAAGTGAAAGGCTTGTCAAAACGCTTAATTCTGATTTTTTCAACCTTTCTTGAGTCGAAAGCGTGCATCGGCTGACCCATTTCAAGCATAAGGTAGTTTGTAAGGTCGGCAAGATAGTTGATTGCTCTCATACCGCAGTAGAAAAGACGGATTCTCATATTTACAGGGCTTACATTGCGGTTGATGTTCTCAATCTGCAAGCAGCTGTATCTCTGACAGAGAGTGTCCTCAATCTTCATATCAATCTTTTTAAGACCGTCATATGCTTTTAAATCGTCAAGGTCAAGAGGCTTAAGCTCTCTGCCCGCAAGTGCGGCAAATTCTCTTGCGATTCCGTAATGACCCCAAAGGTCAGGACGGTTTGTAAGTGACTTGTTGTCAACTTCAAAAACGATATCGTCAATTTCGTAGATATCTTTAAGGTCTGTGCCGTTCTTTACATCATCTGTAATTTCCATAATGCCTGAGTTGTCGTCGCTGATACCGATTTCAGCCTCACTGCAACACATACCGTTTGATGTATAGCCTGCAAGCGGTCTTGGTGCAATTGTAATTTCGCCGATTTTAGCGCCAATCTTTGCAAAAGCTGTTTTAAGACCAACTCGAACATTCGGAGCACCGCAGACAACATCAATAAGTTCATCTTCGCCTGCGTCAATTTTGAGGAGATGAAGTTTCTTTGAATCGGGATGATTTTCAACCGACTTGATTTCACCTACAACAATACCGCTGATATCACTGCCCTTGTGGAAAATGTCGTTTTCAACTTCGGCTGTGGAAAGAGAAAATTTGTGGATAAGTTCAATTTTATCAAGACCGCTTAAATCAACAAAGTCCTGAATCCAGTTCATAGATAAAAACATTTTGTATCTCCTCTCTTATTCATCATCAGTAAACTGTGAAAGTGCTTTAAGACTGCCGCTGTTAAGGTCACGAATATCCTTGATTCCGTACTTCATCATTGCAAGTCTTGTAAGACCAAGACCAAACGCAAAGCCTGTGTACTTTTCGGGATCAATTCCGCCCTCACGCAGAACATTCGGATGAATCATACCGCAGGGGCAGAGTTCAAGCCAACCGCTGTGCTTACATGACGGACAACCCTCGCCGCCGCAGATAAGACAGCTGATGTCGAGTTCAAAACCCGGTTCAACGAATGGGAAAAAGCCGGGGCGAAGTCTTACCTTGATATCCTTTTTGAATACCTCGGAAAGCATTGTCTTCATAAAGTAGATAAGGTTTGAAATTGAAATGTCCTTGTCAACCATAACACCCTCCATCTGGAAGAATGTGTTTTCGTGACAAGCGTCTGTTGCCTCGTTTCTAAAGCATCTGCCGGGGAAGATAGCCTTAATAGGTGTGCCGTTTTCAATAAGTCCCTTGCCGTACTTCTTGAGAATTGCGTTCTGTGCGGCTGATGTGTGTGACTTTAAAAGCTGACCGTTGTCAAGGTAGTAAGTGTCCTGCATATCTCTTGCGGGGTGGTGCTTTGGAATGTTGAGAGCCTCAAAACATTCATAGTCGGTTACGATTTCGGAGTAGTCCTCAATGTTGAATCCCATTGATGTGAAAACCTTTTCGCACTCTCTCTGAACAAGGGTGATTGGGTGATAAGAACCCCTTGCAAGTGCAACAGGTGATGTAATGTCAAACTGTGGCATTAAAGCGATTTCACGCTGAATTTCCTTTTCTTTAAGTTCCTGAAGTCTTTCTTCAATAAGCTGTGCGGCCTGTGCTTTAAGCTTGTTTACCTCGGCACCGAAAGTTTTTCTTTCCTCGTTAGGAAGATCTTTCATACCTTTTAAAAGAGCTGTGATACTGCCCTTTTTGCCAAGATAAGAAACTCTGATTTTGTCAAGGTCGGTCAAATCTTTGGTTTCGCCGAGTCTTGACTTGATTTCGTCTTTTAAACTTAATAATTTCTCGTTCATAAATTACCTCCGTAAAAATAATAAAGCCCTGCGTAAAACTAATTACGCAGGGACGAAATAATCCGTGGTACCACCCTGATTTTTGCATCAAAGCAAACACTCCCGAAAGCTGACACTTTCACAACCTGTAACGGGGTCAGCCGTTGAGACCTACTGAAAATTTCAATCTCACCACTCGGAAGGGAACTTCACACCTGCAACACCGTTGTATGCTTTCAGCCTCGGCACACATTCTCTTTGACGGTATCACGCAAACGCTACTTTCTTCGTCACCGTGTTATCTTTTCCTATCATAACACCAAAATGCTCATTTTGCAAGGGTTTCAGACTATCTTTTGCATAAAAAACAGGTGACAAACTGCGTCACCTGCTCTTGTGTGTATTTTATTTGCTTTCTTTGGCTGAAATAATGTGAGATGAACCATTTACATCAACATCGTATTTTACGGTTCTGCCGTCATCACCCTTGAATTCAATCTGAGTTTCGCCATTGTGTGAAGCCGAAAGCGTTACCATATAACCCTCTGAAATCTGAACATCAACAAGGTTTTCATCTGTCTGACAGCTCCAACTTGTCTTGTTGTCAAGTTCAAAATAGTAGGTGGTTGTTGCCGGACTGATGAATGTGAAAAATATTGCCGCAAGAAGTGCAACAGCCGTAATTCCGAATGAAATAAGTCTTGTGTTAAGCTTTGGCAAAAGAATTAAAATGAGCATTATTGCCGCTACAAAACAGAAAATTACAGTTAAAATGTGGTGCGGAAAGTCATAAATTGATTTGTTGAGGTAATCAATGCCGAGATATACAAGCATTCCTGTTGCAACAGAAAGTATTACCGAACTGAGAATATTTTTTCTTGTAACCCAAAAAGCAATGAATGAACCCGGGATAGTCAGAAGTGTAACATAGAACCAGTATGTATAATATGTAAATACACCCCAACCGAGGAACGGTACTTCAACAAGGTAAACAAGCGGTTGGCTTATCAGAAAGAACACAAAGCATTTCAAAACAGCGTCCCACCATTTTTTACAGTTTACAATAATAAAGATTGCAAAGACAATCCAAAACTCAAGGCTTACGGCAATGTCTGTGAAAGAAGTGTCTGTAAGAAACGGAACCTGATTTATAAGTCCTGTATATACACCTGTAATTACCGAAAAGATAATGACTTTGAGCCATGTCATATTGATATTACCAAAAAGATTTCGTAGTTTTGTCATAATAACCTCCTGAATTTTACGATTCTTTTTTCAACAACAGGCTACATTATACCCTTTTATTTTTGCCATTTCAAGGCTGTAAAGTTACATATAATGGGGAATTTTAGTGCCTTAATTTGTAGCAAAAGTAAAACTTTTTAAAATTTTTAAAATGTCACTGTTTTTGTCAGTATTTTGTCCGTATTGCCCTGTTATACTGTGCATAGAAAAAAGAAAATACTTCCAATAAAGGAGTGCTGATTATGAAAACTACAAACAGAAATATCAAAACAAAAATCATAGCAGGAATTCTTTCGGCAGTATGCCTCACATCAACTGTAACAATGTCAATCAGCAGTGTTTCAGCCGCAGAAGGCAACAATTCTGTATCTTCTTTTCTTAATATAAATGAATCAACAGCCGCAAAGGAAATTATTAACGAAACACTTTCAGATATCGGATCTGCACTTAATGATGTTATCCCCGGATTTTTCCTTGTAAAAGGTACTGCAATCTATGCAGCAAAGGCTCTTCTCGGAATGGAAAGCGATGACGCTCCCGATGCAACAGAGCAAAAGCTTGATGAAATTTCTTCAAAACTTGATGATATAAAGTACGAGCTTGACCAGAAGTTTTCAAAGGTGCTTGCAGGCATATACAAGCTTGATAATCTTAAGAGTGCCGAAACAGCAGTAAATTGCCTCAGCACACTCAACAGTCAGGTTACAGTAAGAGTAAAAAGTGAGATTGATTTTCTCAAAGCAAAAGCTGCAAAAGGACAGAAAGTTACCGAAAAGGATATTGAAAAGGTAACAAAGCGTATTGCCGATATTAACACTGATTCAATCAGTTCTGCATCATACAGCTACTCAATCAAAAATCTCTTTTCATATATAAACGGTGAAAATATCGAGGCTTGTATGTCAGGCAGTGAGAGCGTATTTGAAGGCTATCTTAAATACTTAAAAATGAACTCAACTCACGGAAAAATTATGGAGGACTCAAGAAAGTTTGCAACACTCATTATGCAGCACTACTCGGTTGCAAGCTATTACAATATTCTTTCATACACGGCAAAGCTTGAACTTGCAGAGCATAAGGGCGATATTTCAGCAGAAATTGAGGCAAAAGAAAACATAGCTCAGGCAAAGAAAGATTTTGACGAAGTAGTTGAAAAGTTCAAAGCTTTTCAGAACAAAACAGAGGGTATGTACATTGCCGTTGTTGAGTATTCAGACGGTGAAACCGACAATTACTACAACATTCCCGCCGCATTTGATGAGGCAAACCGTACAGGCAAGGACTTTACAATCAAGCTTTATAAGGATTGGAAAATGGAAAAGGTTTCAGAAGATGAAAAAGAATCATCTGCAATCCCTGACCTTGAATCCTTGTCATTTGCAAATAAAAATGTCACAATTGACCTTAACGGTCACACAATCGAATGTGCAAAATCCGACAACAATGCAATCGCAATTTCAGACGGCAATCTTACAATCAAGAACGGCACAATCAAGGGTGGCAACTGCGGTATATTCGCTTTGAATTCAGAGGTTAATTTGATTAACAGCAAGATTGACGGAGCAAACAAGGGCGTCCGTGAAAAGGGTTCAGACATTACCCTTGATTCATCAATCGTGACAAACTGCTCTTCAACAGGAATCGCTCTTTCTTACAATTCAACTTTACATAACTTTAAGGCAACAGACAGCGAGTTTTCAAATTGCGAAAACTATGCAATTTCGCTTGAAGGTTCACATAATATGAATCTCAGCAACTGTACTTTTGATAATAACAAAGGTCGTACAGGCGGAGCAGTTCATATTTCAACAGAAGAACTCAAAAATGTAATTCAGTTCAATAACTGCACATTCAGCAACAACAACGCAAGTAAAAACGGCGGTGCTGTTGAGGTTGGCTACTATACCTCAGGTATGAGCGGAAATCATAAAGTTAGTTTTTCAAACTGCACATTTTCAAATAATAAGTCAGGCGCAAACGGCGGTGCTATCCACGGTCAGTATGTAAAAATCAACAACTGCACATTTAATGCAAACTCTGCAAGCGATAACGGCGGTGCTTTGTTCCTCGTGACAAATGAGAAAATAAGTGACTGCAAGTTCAGCGGTAACACATCAGGCGGCAACGGCGGTGCTGTTTACTCGGTAGATGACAATAACTTTATTTACTGCTCATTTGACAATAATCGTGCAAACGGCAAAGGCGGTGCAATCTATATGCCGGGCTGCAGCAAAATTGTTATCAGAGCTTGCGACATCAAAGACAACAGTGCATATGAGGGCGGCGGATTGTGGCTCGGTCGTCTGCTTGCAACGGAACACGAATTATACGACTGCACAATTACAGGCAACAGTGCTGTAAAAAACGGCGGTGGTATCTATACCGAAATTACTGCAACAGACGGTTGTGCAGACCTTGTATTCGGCGACACAATGACCGTTACAAATAACACGGCAAACAATGGTGAGAACAATGTTTTTCTCAATGAGAATTTGTGCAAGAAGTGCCTTATCTATGTAGAAAAGAAACATCCGCTTTCGGGCAATTCAAAGGTAGGCGTTTCAAGCCCCACAACAGATAAATGGCTTGATGTTGTCCGTGTTGCAACAAAGGATATGTACAACAGCCTTGCAAACAGCTTTTCATCAGACAGCCATAACTATAATATGAATCACTACATCGGATACGGCAAATACTTTTGGTTCGATATTGAAAAAGCTAAATAATCCAAGCTAATAACCTAATTTGTATAAACCACCTTGAAAACGGCATCGGAGATTATTTCTTCGGTGCCGTTTTCTTTTAAAGAAAAATAAATCTTGCTTTAGCAAATTGAAAAAGTTTTTGAAAAATATTTGAAAAAGCTTGAAATTTGTCCCTGTTTTGTCATAGTGGGGTTGATATAATAAAGCCACAGTCAAGGGAAAACAAACCCTGACAAGTACAAAATATGAAAAGACCTAAAGGTCAAAAGGAGTAATTATCATGAACACAAAAAAGAGAATTTTAGCAATAGCAAGCGCAACAGTAATCGCAGCAACAGCAGTTACAACAGCAGTAGTTTCTGCAAAGACAATTAATGCAGACAAGGACGACACAAAGGTAGTTGTTAAGAACAAGACAACTAACGAAATCCTTAAAAAGGATATGAGCTATAACAGCAAGTATAATCTCGATTACATCAAGGTTGATAATGCCAAAGCAGGCGATTATGAAATTAAGGTAACCGACAGCAATGGCAATGAAAAGGTTACAAACTTCGGTTTTGACGCTGACAAGGGCGTAACGGAAAACCTCGTTATAAAGTGGTCAAGAGATTCAAAGTCCATTGATATTATCCCGTTTGACGGTGCAATGGGTGAGGAAACATACGATGTGTCACTTTTCGTAAGCGGTAAAGATTCCGGCGTAAATATGGGTATGATCAAGGTTGACGACGACACATACTATGCAATTGTAGATGACCTTGACAACGGCGACTACACAGCGGTTGTAAACAACAACGGCAAGGATTCCGAAGAAAGCCAGTTCGGTGTGTACGGTGACGACTCAGCAACTTCATTCATCGTAAAATATTCGGCAAAGACAAACAAGCTTGATGTTGAGGCAATTTCATTTGAATCAGCCGAAGCAGTTATAGCAGTAAAGAATACCGAAACAGGCAAAACAATTATGAGAGAACTCAAGGTTACAGACAGCGGCAACTTTGCAGGTCTTGCAGATACCTCAGAAGGTACATATGAAATCTCTGTTATGACAAAAGACGGTGTTGTTGATACATTCACAACAACAAATACAACACAGTCAGAAACCTTCGTTGAGCTTAATCCCACAACATCACAGGTAACATATCTTTCAATGTGATAAAATAATCAACCCCCAATACCAAAAACATCTCCTGTGCGACAAAATTTTTTTGAAACATAGGGGATGTTTTGTTGCAACATAAGTTCTTTTTATGTTATAATTAATCAAAGATTATTAATCAAAGAAGGGCAGTTCAATGAAAAAAACAGTATCATTAATTCTTGCCGTGATTGTAATGTTTTCAACGGTGTTTTCCTTGACAACATTTGCGGCAGATGACGGTGTTTTTAAGGATTTTAAATACACCGTAAATAGCGACAATTCCGTAACAATCAGCGGATATACAGGCAACGATACATCCGTTAAAATTCCCGATTCAATAGGCGGAAAAAGTGTTGAGTCAATCGGCAACAGTGCCTTTAAGGGAAACTACAAGCTCAAAAGCATTGAAATTCCCGATACCGTAAAATCAATTGATGATTTTGCATTTAACGAATGTACGAATCTTAAGGAAGTTACACTCCCGAATAGTGTTAAATCAATCGGCAAGTCGGCATTTTTCTACTGCACAAGACTTGAGAATGTTAATCTTTCAGATGGAATCGAGTCAATCGGTGACGGTGCATTTTTCGGTTGTGGAAATCTTAAGTCATTTGAAATTACAGACAGCGTGAAATCTGTTGGAGAGTACGCCTTTGCAAAATGTACAAACCTTAAATCGGTAACACTCGGCAACGGCTTGAAGACAATAAGCAATCAGCTGTTTTCGGGTTGTGAGTCACTTGAAAAAATTGTTATCCCCGAAGGTGTTGAAACAATCGGCAGAAGGGCATTCATAAATTGCCAGTTGCTCAAAGATGTTACTCTTCCGAAAAGTCTTAGAACAATTGATGAGAATGCTTTTTACGGCTGTTCTATGAGCAGTGTTGATGTTTATGCTACAACAATCGGCGAAAATGCCTTTGCATTTTGCAGTAATCTTGAAAGTATCACACTTTCGGATAACCTCGTTTCAATCGGTGACGGCGCTTTCCAAAATACATATTTTAAGAACTTTGAAGTCCCGAAAAATGTTAAAACAATCGGAAAATCCGCTCTTAAAACGGGCTTAATGGAGAATATCTCCGTTGCAGAAGGTAACAAGTATTTTACCTCGGAAAACGGAGTTCTTTTCAACAAATCAAAAACAGAAATTCTTGACTATCCTAACTACAAAGAGGGTACTGAATATTCTATTCCGAACAGTGTTACAAAAATCGGCGACTATGCTTTCAGTAACGATTATCACGAACTCGATTCTGTTGTTATTCCTGACGGAGTTGTCGAAATCGGCGAGGGTGCATTCAAGGACTTTTCAATGCTTAAAAAAATTGACCTTCCGAAATCACTTAAAAAAATCGGCAAAGAGGCCTTCAGCGGTTGTATGTCAGTTACAGAGGTTTCAATTCCTGACGGTGTAACAAGCATTGAGGATTCAACTTTTGCGTCAAGCGGTCTTAAATCAATCCAATTTTCCGATAGCGTCAAAAGCATTGGCGACAAGGCATTTGCCTCATTGTATGACCTTGAAAATGTAACTTTCTCTGCAGGTCTTGAAAGTGTTTCTCCCACAGCATTCGCAGAATGTTCCGGTATGAAGAGATACGATGTTGTCGCTGGAAATCCGTACTTAACAACAGTTGACGGTGTGCTTTTCAGCAAGGACAAAACCGTTCTTATGGCATATCCATATGGCAAAACCGACAAGAGCTATGCCGTTCCCGAAGGTACAAAGTCGATTGCAGATTATGCAATTCTCAACTCAAGCCTTGAGAGCGTAACATTGCCGTCAAGCATTGAATCTCTCGGAAAGTTTTCAGTCGGATATATTGACGCTTACGGTTCAACCACACCGACTCCTAAGGAAAGCTTTGTTATTTACAATCAGTCGAGCAATGCCGTAAAAAATTATTGCGATGAAAATGATATTGCACTTTTTACAGCCGAGCCGAGCCAGAATATCAAGTCAGTTTCTCTTGAGTCAGGCAAAACCGCCGTGTTTACGATTTCAAACGCAGCCGCAGATGATGTTGTGTATTCAACAAGCGACAAAACAGTTGCAGATGTTGACCAGAACGGTACTATTACCGCAAATTCTCAGGGTATAACTGACATTATCGCAAGCGTCGGTACAAAATATTTCTATTGCAAGGTTAACGTAACCTCAGGTGAGCCGAAAGATTCCGACTATGTTTATTCCGGCTTTGATACAAAGGACTTTAAGCCCCTTTTTAAATATAATTATAAGCCGTGGGAAGATTCATTCTATGAGCTCAACAAGGATATCCCAGCTACAAGACTTGACAATCCTGCAATCTACTGCTATTCAACATCTGAATACATTCAGATTATGGCTGTTCTCGTAGGCGGTCAATATCTTGACAACACAAAACAGCAGATGGGTGATGACTATTGCCAGTATTTCACAATTGCTGACGACCTCTCTATGGAGCTTTCAAGATATCATACGAGCACTGATATGCTTCTCTATTCGGGTACTAACGATGCGAGCGGTATCACAGGCAAATCATCTTCACTCAAAGATATGAAAGCGTCAATCGGCAGTTCTTATGTTGACGGCGGCGTTGTCAGCACATCAATTGACCACGGTGTTGCAGACCATTTCGGTGACGGTACCTATCACACAGTCCTTGAAATCTACGCTCCTTCAACTGCAATTGACGGTTCGTACATAAGTAAAATGTCAGAATTTTCAGCCGAATATGAACTTTTGCTCAATAAAAAAATCAAGTATGAAGTTCTTGATGCAGGTGTGAGAACTACCATATTCATTCCATATAGTCAGGAAGAACCTACAACAAGGACAGAAAGATATATAAAACTCAGACTTGTTGACGATTCAAAGCCGACAGAACCTGTTACAACAGCTCCAGAAACTACTGTTGCGCCAAGCACGACAGTACCAAGCACAACAGCACCGAGCACAACAATTGTTCCGAGTCAGACCTCTCCGACTTCTTCAACAAAGCCTGTTGCAACTAATTCTGTTCAAAGTACAACAAAACCGTCATCAAAATCATCAGCTTCACCTGTTAAAACAGGTCAGGCACCGTTTGCTTTCGGTGGCATTGCACTTGTGCTTATTATTGCATTTGCTGTTTATTACTACGCAAAACAGCGTAAAAAGCAGTGATTGCTAAATAGGACTATATCGTAATTTATACAGAGGCACTCCGCAGGGGGTGTCTCTGTTCTTTTGTACATTGAAAAAATGAAAACTTCACATTCAATCTGTTGTAATTTCTTGTGGCATATGATAAAATTAAATGATTAACAAGAACTTTTTTAAAGGAGAGAATAAATTGAATAATTTTAACGAACAGGTCGTAAGACGAGTTAATAAACCGAAAAATCTTATTATAAAAATTGTATCGGTGATTTTGCTTTTCTTAGTGCCGGCAACATTGTTTTTCCTTGCTTTTGCAACAATTGCTTACCTTATTTATGTAGCATTTTTTGTATTCTTAGGCGGAATATATCTTGTATGGTACATTTTCAGTATTCAGAAGGTCGATTTTGAATATTCGGTTTCGGGCAACGAGCTTGAAATTGCAAAGGTTGTTGCACTCCGCAAGAGAAAAACTATGTGCAAGGTTCAGATTAACGAGATTGAAAGACTTGAAAAAGACGATACCGAAATCAAGAAGATGAGATTCCTCAAAACTTTCATCGCCGCAAGAGATATTGACGCTAAGGACGAAAACTATTTTGCTGTTTTCAACAGTCCTGCATACGGCAGATGCCTTCTTGTTTTCACTCCGAACGAGGATATTCTCAACGGTATGAAACCGCACCTCAACAAGAATATTGTAGTTCAGTTATTCTATAAAAGAAAAATGAGTTGATAATATGACAATAACAGATGTAAATGTTGTAAAAAGTGCAATTTTTGAACGCCCCGATGATGCAAACAAGGGAACTTTGGGTTCATTGCTCTGTGTTTGCGGCAGTTACGGAATGGCGGGGGCGGCAGTTATGTCGGCAAAAGGTGCGTTAAGAACGGGAATAGGTCTTGCAAAATGCGCCTTGCCGAGAAGCATTTATCCGATTGTTGCCCAAACGATTTTGGAGAGCGTTTACTATCCGCTCAGCGAAAATGGTGACGGCAGAATTTCAAAGGCAAATGTTCCGTTTTTAGTCAGCGAATCGTGCAAATCTTCCGCAACTCTTGTTGGTTGCGGGCTCGGTGCGTGCGACGATACATTAAAGGTTGTATTTTCTTTAATAGAAAATTCCACAACACCGCTTGTGCTTGATGCTGACGCACTCAATTGTGTTGCAAAACAGCCTGAAATTCTTTTAAAGAAAAAAGTACCGATTATAATTACACCTCACCCCGGTGAAATGTCAAGGCTCACAGGTCTTGCAACTCCGCTTGTTAATGCGGAAAGGGAGAGAGTTGCCCGTGATTTTGCTCAAAAGTACGGCGTTGTAACCGTACTCAAAGGTGCAGGCACGGTAATTGCATCGCCAAACGGCAAGGTGCTTGTGAACCCGACAGGCAATTCGGGTATGGCAACAGGCGGCAGCGGTGATGTGCTTGCAGGAATGACCGCATCAATCCTTGCACAGGGCGCAAGTGCGTTCTCATCAGCCGCAGCGGCAGTATATCTCCACGGCCTTGCAGGAGACATTGCCGCCGAAAAATACGGCAAAATCTCAATGCTCCCCACAGACCTGATAAATTGTATCCCCCTTGCCTATAAGCGTTGCGGATTTTAAAATTCATCGAAACATTTTTTAAACGCCCGTAAGTGATAGCACAAATTTTGTAGGTGAGCAAATGAAAAAAGTATATTGTATCATACCCCAGATAGTTTTGCTTTTATGGTTTTTTCTAGATATGACAGGCTTATATTTTGGTGAAAATTGTTTAGTTTCTATGTCTTATCAGGATGACGGTGTTTTCTTTTTAATTTATTTAGCGGCAGTAATACTGTTTATTGCAAAAGAAAAAATCGGAAAATGGTTTGTTATTGTGTGGACATCAATGTGGTTTGCCATACAATTTATATGTCATGAATGGTACACTATTTTTAACAGCGGATTTATGGGTTCGTTGGACGGAAAGATAAAATATTTTTCAGGTACAATACAATGGCTTCAAATTGACGGCAAATACATACCAGATTTGTATCATACCATTCTGCATATTCTGATTTTGTGTGTATTGATTTTTACGATTATTTATACGGTAAAGAACAGAAAAAAGGCAAAACAATGATTTAATCAAATTTATAAATACGCAGATTTGTTAAATGAAATATCATAGGAGAATTATGAAAGAATTAAAATACATTACATTGAGGGATAAACCCGAATTGAAAGATGTTGCGGCATCTTGGTTCAACAGTAAATGGGGCGTGCCAAAAGAGGCATACCTTGAATGTATGAACGATTACCTGAACGGTGAAACAGAATACGGTTGGTATCTATGTTTATGCGGTAACGAAATTGTCGGTGGAATGGGCGTAATTGAAAACGATTTTCACGACAGAAAAGACCTTTCACCGAATGTTTGTGCCGTATATACCGAGGAAAATTACCGCTGTAACGGCATTGCAGGAAAGTTGCTTGATATGGTGGTTAAAGATATGCGAAACAAGGGCATATCGCCGATTTATCTTGTGACCGACCACGCAGGATTTTATGAAAGATACGGCTGGGAATTTTTATGTATGGTTCAAGGTGAAGGTGAACCACAAATGACAAGAATGTATGTTCACAGATAAGTTCTGAATGTGCAGTTATTTGATTTAAAATACAGGTGAAAATGGAATTTTGTTGCGATAAAAAGTTGTAAAACCAAAGATGATTTGAATTTGTTTTAACACAATTTTTACACAACAAAACTTGATTTTAATTTAAAACGGTGTTATAATCACCGTGAAAAAGAATTTAAGGAGGCGAACAGTATGGACAGTTGTGATAGTCGAAGTCGAAGTACACATAACGATGGATACAGACTTGGAAGCTATTTCA
>CACXEX010000207.1 GCA_902766775.1 uncultured Ruminococcus sp.
ACTCAAAAATTACAAACAAAATTGACGGAGGTTACTTTATGTGCGGAATAGCAGGATGGATTGACCACTCACAGGATATGAGCGAAAAGATTGAATTGCTCAACAGAATGTCGGAAACTTTAGACAGGAGAGGTCCTGATGAAAACGGGTTGTACATTAACCGAGGGGCGGCACTTATACACAGGCGCCTTGTTGTAATCGACCGTGAAAACGGCAAACAACCGATGTCGGTTCGTCACAAGGACACGACTTATGTCATTGTGTATAACGGCGAACTTTATAACACAGCCGAACTTCGTGAGGAACTGAAGGCATCGGGATTTCATTTCAGAGGTCACAGTGACACGGAAGTTGTGCTGAAATCGTACATCAAATACGGCGCTGATTGCTGCAAAAAACTGAACGGAATTTTCGCCTTTGCAATCTACAATACAAGCGACAAATCGCTGTTTTTATGCAGAGACAGAATCGGCGTTAAACCGCTGTTCTACTATGAACATAACGGTGGATTGCTGTTTGCGTCAGAGATTAAGGCTTTGCTTGCAAGCAAGGTTGTGAAACCTCAAATTGACGAACAGGGGCTTAACGAAATTTTCTTTTTAGGGCCTGCAAGGACACCGTCTTTCGGAGTTTTTAAGGGAGTTTTTGAACTTAACCCCGGCGAATGTGCAATGTATAAGCACTCAAAACTTCGCCGAAAAAAATATTACACAGTTGAGGCAAAAGAGCATACCGACAACGAGGTTACTACTATTGAAAAGACAAGATATTTGCTGACCGATGCGATTCAGCGACAGCTTGTGAGTGATGTTCCGCTGTGCTTTTTCCTTTCGGGAGGGCTTGACAGCAGTATAATTGTCAAGACCGCATCAATGTACAACAAAGAGCATAAACTCGGCAAAATCAACACCTACTCGGTTGAATACCGTGACAACGAAAAATACTTTCAAAAAAGCAATTTTCAGCCTACTCCCGACTATGAATTCATCTCGATGATGTCAAAAAATGCCGACACAAAGCACAGGGAAATTATTCTTGACAACACGCTTGTGTGCGATGCACTTTACGAAAGTGTTCAGGCAAGGGATTTGCCGGGGTATGTTGATGTTGACTCGTCACTTTTGCTCTTTTGTAAGGAAATTAAGCAGAACTACACGGTTGCACTTTCGGGAGAATGTGCCGATGAACTTTTCGGCGGATACCCGTGGTATCATAATCACGAAATACTTTTTGAGGACTGTTTTCCGTGGTCAAAAAGTCAGGATGTGCGCAGGAGCATTCTCAAGAACGGTGTGCTGAAAAACGGTGAGGAGTATGTCAGACAAAGATATCTTGACACAATAAACCTTGCCCCGAAACTAAAAAGCGACACCAATCTTGACAGGCGAATGAGAGAGATGTTCTATCTTAATTTTTACTGGTTTATGCAATGTCTGCTTGAGCGAAAAGACAGGTGTTCAATGTTCAGCGGACTTGAGGTCAGAGTGCCGTTTTGCGATTACAGGCTTGTTGAATATGCGTACAATATGCCGTGGGAATTAAAGGCTTGGGGCAACCGTGAAAAAGGCATTGTGCGAAAGGCATTTGAAGATATTCTGCCCGAGGAAATTTGCTGGCGAAAGAAAAGTCCGTACCCGAAAACGCACAATCCGATTTACTTTAACGAGTGTGTAAAGAGGGTTAGAAAAATTCTTAAAAAGCGTTCTATTCTCAATGAACTGCTTGACAGAAGAGGTATTGAAGATATCATTGAAAATCCCGATAAAATCATGAATCCGTGGTATGGTCAGCTGATGAAAGCACCGCAGATTCTCGCATATATAATCGAACTTGACTACTGGTTTGATAAATATAATGTTGAAATAGTGTAGCGGTTATGTTAAAATCGGAGTGTAAAAAACTCTGGGAGATGTAGAAAATTAACCGTGAACAATATATTAAACTGACAAATTTTTTCAAATATAATAAAACCGCAAAAAAAATATTGAAATTCATATACAGGTTTTTTCCGCTGTTTGTATTTGCAAACTACCCTATTTTGCTTGTATATACATTTTTGTGGAAAAGAGATTTGTTTTTGGAGTCGCTTATTGTGCCTGCCGGTGTGTTTATCGGAATAACAATTCTGCGAATTATCATAAAAGAAGAGCGCCCGTATGTAAGCTATGGTGTTGCCCCTGTTTTTGCAAAGGACAGCAAGCCCGACAGTATGCCGAGCCGTCATACCGCCTGTGCGTTTATCATCGCAATGACAATGCTTAGGTTCAATATGTGGGCAGGGATTTTGTATCTTCTTATCGCAGTTATGATTTCCGTATCGAGAGTGTGTGCAGGAGTGCATTATGTGCGTGATGTAATAGTCGGCGCAGCAATAGCAATCCTCTGCGGAATTGTATTTTTGTTTTTAATATAAAGATGTAAATAAAATTTTGTGCGTAAAAAGCCACGGCAGAAAGTAAGCATCTGCCGTGGCTTTTTTATTGGTTGTTAAATTGTGTAATATCTGTTATGTAAATGCGATATTATTTTTTGTCGTCTGTTTTTTCTGTAAGGTCGATGATATCACCTGTACAATATGGACATTTTGTGGCTTTGATATCAATTTCGCTGAAACAGAACGGACACTTCTTTGTTGTGGGAGCTGATTCGGGTTCAGGCTTTTTTCCGAGTGACATAACCTTGTTGACAAGCTTTACGATGAGGAAAATTACGAAAGCCATAATCAGGAAGTTGATTACCGCAGTGATAAACTTGCCGTACATAATTGTTGCACCGTTGATTGTAATCTGGAACTGGTCAAAGTTCACACCGCCGAAGATACCGAGAATCGGCGAGATGATGTCACTTGTGAGTGAAGTTACGATTGCCTGAAAAGCCGCACCGATAATAACGCCGACTGCGAGGTCAAGCACGTTTCCACGCATTATGAATTCTTTGAATTCAGAAAAAAACTTTTTCATTTTACCCTTACCCCTTTTATGTAAGATAAATTATCAGCCGAGAATTGCCTTATGGTAAACCTTTTTACCCTTTTTAATTACAACATAACCCTTTTCAAAATCAGACTTTGCAACCTTTGCATAAACATCGGTTACCTTTTCATCGTCAACAGAAACACCGCCCTGCTGAATAAGTCTTCTACCCTCACCGTTTGAAGGGATGAGTCCGCACTTCTTCATAAGGTCAAGGATTCCGATTTCACCGTCTGCAAAATCAGCGTCTGTAAGAGTAGTTGACGGCATATTGTCAGTATTTGTCTTGTTGCTGAAGATTGCTCTTGCGGCCTCCTGAGCCTTGTCAGCCTCTTCTTTGCCGTGAACAAGCTCTGTAAGCTCATGAGCAAGAATTTCCTTTGCCTTATTGATTTCGCTGCCTTCAAGCTTTGCAAGCTCGTCAATTTCTTCAAGCGGAAGGAATGTGAGCATTTTGAGGCACTTGATAACATCGCCGTCATCAACATTTCTCCAATACTGGTAGAAATCGTATGGGCTTGTCTTTTCAGCTGAAAGCCATACTGCGCCCGACTGAGTTTTACCCATTTTCTTGCCCTCTGAGTTGAGGAGAAGGTTGATTGTCATTGCATATGCGTTCTTGCCGAGTTTTCTTCTGATAAGCTCTGTACCGCCGAGCATATTGCTCCACTGGTCATCGCCGCCGAACTGCATATTACAACCGTACTTCTGATAGAGAGCATAGAAGTCGTATGACTGCATAATCATATAGTTAAATTCAAGGAAGCTGAGTCCCTTTTCCATTCTCTGCTTGTAGCACTCTGCACGAAGCATATTGTTAACACTGAAGCAAGCGCCTACATCACGGAGAAGTTCAACATAGTTAAGGTCAAGAAGCCAGTCTGCGTTATTTACAAGAAGAGCCTTGCCATCAGAAAAGTCGATAAAACGGCTCATCTGCTTTTTGAAGCAATCAACATTGTGCTGAATTGTTTCCTTTGTAAGCATCTGACGCATATCTGTTCTGCCGGACGGATCACCGATCATACCTGTGCCGCCGCCAACGAGTGCGATTGGCTTGTTGCCTGCCATCTGAAGTCTTTTCATAAGGCAAAGAGCCATAAAGTGACCTACATGAAGGCTGTCGGCTGTCGGATCAAAGCCGATATAAAATGTGGCTTTACCGCTGTTTACAAGTTCTCTGATTTCTTCTTCGTCTGTAACCTGAGCGATAAGTCCTCTGGCTACAAGTTCTTCATATACTCCCATATTTAAAAATTCCTTTCGATTTTTGTCAATAATTTTTGTCAGACACATTAATTATAACATTATTTAATTTATAGTCAACCTTTCAGGCGTGAGTTTTGGTGCAAATCTCACCGTTTTCGACTGTTATCATCACGGTTTTGTCGCTGTCTGTCCGATAAACATTTTTGCATACACTGTTAAGCAAAGCGGTTATGTAGTAATCGGGCAATGCGGAATCGTCCGCCGAAACGCTTATCACGGCGGTTTCTGGACTTGCCTTTGCAAGAAAATCTTCGCTTGAAGAATACTTACTGCCGTGATGTGCAACCTTGAGAACATCGCATTTTAATTCTATGTCGGAATCAACCATTGATTCTTCCCTTTTGGACGAGATATCGCCTGTAAAAAGAAACCGCTTTTCGTCATATTCAAGCATTGTGACAAGCGAATTATCGTTTGTGTTGCCAAAATCCTTTTCGGGTTGACAGAATTTAAAGGTCATATTTCCGATTTCAACAGGTTTGTCAGAATCGGGAATTATAGTTTTTATATTATTTTCTTTTATAGAATTAACAAGTTTTTCATATTCGGGTGTTTTGTGACTATCGGAATATTTTCCGAAATAGACAACATCTGTACCGAATTCATCTATTATATCGGGCAACGAACCAATGTGGTCGCTGTCGGGATGTGACACGATTACTGCGTCAAGATGAGTTACCGAACTGCGTTTGAGATAGGCGGTTATTTTGTCGGTCACAAGATTTGTTCCGCCGTCAATCAGCACACTTTTGTCACCGCATTTAATCAGCGTGCAATCAGCCGAACCGACATTGATAAACGAAACGGAAAAGTCGGATTCCATATCGGCTGAAATTCCGAAAAATGTATAGATATCGTTCCAATCGGGGATTACGAGAGGTTTTCCGAATGAAATAAGCAGTACACAAGTAATGAAAAGTACGCATACCGATATCTTAAAAATGGGAAAGATTTTACTTCTTTTTGTTTTTTCGTCTGTACTTTGCAAACTTGTCCTTGCCGTTTTTGCCTCTTCCCTTCTGATTCTGCGAATAGCGGTTGTTATTCTGTTTTGAGTACCCGCCCTGCGTTTGTCCTGCCATAGGGGTTACAAGACATTTTTTATCGTTACCGATTAAATCTCGTCTGCCTGCTTTAATAAGCGCTTTGATTACAAGCGGTTTGTTTTCGGGAATGAAATACTGCAACAACGCCCTTTGCATTGCCTTTTCATTTTCAGACTTCGGAACATAAACTTCTTTGAGTGTGTACGGATCAAGTCCCGTATAGAACATACTCGTTGAAATTGTTCCGGGGGTTGGATAAAAGTCCTGAACCTGCTTTGGATGAATGTTTTCACGCTTGCAGAAAAGTGCAAGTTCTACGGCATCCGAAAGTGTTGAACCTGGGTGTGAGCTCATCAGATACGGCACGACATACTGGTCTTTATTTTCCTTGCCTGTAAAATCGTAGAACATCTTGCAAAAACGCTTGTAGCTTTCAATATGCGGCTTACCCATTTTATCAAGAACTGCCGCTGAACAATGTTCGGGGGCAACTCTCAGCTGACCGCTGATGTGATACTTTACGAGTTCACGGAAAAACTCGTCATTTTCATCTTCAATAAGGTAATCAAAACGGATTCCGCTGCGGATAAACACCTTTTTAATGCCTTTTATATTTCTCAGTTTTCGCAGAATATCGAGATATTCCGTGTGTGACACCTGCATATTCGGGCAAGGTGTTGGTGCAAGGCATCTTCTGTTTTTGCAAAGTCCGAGTTTTTTCTGCTTTTCACATGACGGAAGTCTGAAGTTTGCGGTCGGGCCTCCGACATCGCTTATGTAGCCCTTGAATCGTGGATTGTCAAGAAAGCTTTCAGCCTCTTCAATAATACTCTTTTCACTTCTGACGGTTACCGCTCTGCCCTGATGAAACGCAAGTGAACAGAAATTACAAGCGCCAAAACAACCACGGTTGTGTGTGATTGAAAACAGTACTTCGTTGATACCGGGTACACCGCCAAGACTTTCATAGCACTTTGGATACCAACGCTCATACGGCAGAGAATAGACATAATCGAGCTGTTTTGTGTCAAGCGGATGCATTGGCGGATTCTGTACAAGAATATACTTTCCGTGCCTTTGAATGAGCGTTTTGCCTCTTACGGCATCAGCCTCCTCAAGCTCCTTGCGTGACGCAATCGCATAATCACGCTTGTCCTCTTTTACACGCTCATAGCTTGGAAGTTCAACAACCGACTTCGGCACATAATCATCTGTACGGATTTTGTAGCAGACACCTCTGATGTCGTAGAGCGACTCAACAGGATAACCCTCGGAAAGTCTTTTTGCGATTTCAATTGTCTGCAACTCACCCATTCCGTACACAAGCAAATCTGCCTTGCTGTCAAAAATGATTGACGGCATAACCTCGTTTTTCCAATAATCGTAGTGAGCAAATCTTCTGAGTGACGCTTCAAGTCCGCCGATTATAAGCGGAGAATCGGGATATAATCTTCTGATTATGTTGCAGTATACGGTGACGGCTCTGTCGGGACGCTTGCCGTTTTTACCGCCTGCGGTGTAGGCATCATCGTGCCTTTTACGCTTTGCAACCGTGTAGTGGGCAACCATACTGTCAATGTTGCCTGCCGACACCATAAATCCGAGCCTTGGCTTTCCGAACTGTGTAAAATCGTCATCGGTTTTCCAGTTAGGTTGTGCAAGGAATGCAACCTTGTAACCACAATCTTCGAGAACTCTCGTGATTATTGCCGCACCGAATGACGGGTGGTCAACATAGCTGTCACCGCAAACATATACAAAATCGACTTCGTTCCAACCTCGGTCACGCATTTCTTTTGCGTTCATCGGTAAAAAAGCCATATTGAACCCCCTTTTTAGTTTCTAAAATATTAATCAGCTCTGTTTTCAAGCGCATTTCTGCGTTCGAGCCATTCGTTGTAGGTCATAAGAACATCTCTCGGTTTTGAACCCTGATGAGGGCCTACAACACCCATTTGTTCCATATCGTCAATCATTCTGCCTGCTCTTGCGTAGCCGACTTTAAGCCTTCTCTGCAGGAGTGAAGTTGATGCCTGTCCTGCATCAATTACGCACTTGATTGCCTCTTCCATTTTGCTGTCAACATCAAGACCTTCGTCTGATGACGAATCGGAATCGCCCGATTTTTTGCCCTGAGCAATTTCTTCCGCGGCAATTCTTTTAATTTTTTCTTCGATTTCAGAATTATACTGAGCCGAATATGCTTTCTTTATGTAGTGGGTTACACCCTCGATTTCTTCATCG
>CACXEX010000208.1 GCA_902766775.1 uncultured Ruminococcus sp.
ATAATATTGATTTGATACGCTCATAACCGTATTATAGGCTGGGTTGCTTCGTCGGTCAATCCTTTGACCTCCTCGCAACGACATGCACCATGTCATTGCGAGCAAACGCAGTGAACTATTAAAACATTGTATTGACAATGTAAATAAAATAGTTCATAATGTAAGTAGAGGTATTGAATATGGAACAGACAAATATTAATATCAGAATTGATGCAAAATTAAAAAAACAATTTGATACTTTATGTAATGAACTTGGTTTAACTATGACTACTGCCGTTAATATTTTTGCGCGCACTATGGTTAGAGAGCAGAGAATACCTTTTGAAGTAGGTTTAAATACTCCGAACAAAGAAACACTTGCTGCCATAAAAGATGTTCAGACAGGAACAAATTTGTTTGGTCCGTTTGACAATACAGAAGATTTATTTAAGGATTTAGATGCTTAAAGTTCAATATACATCAAGGTTTAAAAAAGATTATAAACTTATAAAAAAAAGAAAATATGATATTCAAAAATTGAAAAATGTTATTTCAATTTTGTGTAATTGTGAGTGCCTGCCGCAAAAATTTAAAGACCACGAACTTAGCTGAGATTACAAAGGATTTAGGGAATGCCATATTGAACCTGATTGGTTATTAATATACAAAATAAGTGATAATACACTAATTTTGACTTTAACCAGAACAGGAACTCATAGCGATTTATTTCAAAAATAATATGTGCGGAATGTGTAAGTTGGGCTTTCAGCCCAACAAGAAACCCTCACCCGAATTTGTAAATTCACATTCGTTCATTAACAAATTCAACCCTCTCCCAAAGGTAGAGGGTGTAAGTCAGGCAAATGCCTGACCTACACGCTTACGATTTATTTGTGCGTAGTAGTGCAAGATGAACCAAGATTCATATTATATGAGTATGAACCTGAGCAACTTTCACTTATTTTTTCCCAGTACCATTCTCCGTTAGAATTTGTTTTGTTCATTACATAAAAATACACTTTGCAGCCACAAGCGATGGAAGAATTATGGTTATCTCTCTGCCAGTCAGTATATGATGCACTACAAGGACCATTCCCATTGCCATATTTCTTTTGCAAAGGTGGTTGTCCACCGTAACTTAAACATTGCCCAGGCCATATATCAATATACAACAAATTATGACCAATACACATGTTAGAGGTTGAATTAGTCGTCCATTTTGCGGCATATTGAGAGTTTCCACCATTTCTTGAGCAAGAAACATTCCAAGTTAATGTGCCCTTACAGTTTGTAGAAGAACAAGTTTGTTTACAATAAACAGATGAACCATTATATTTATAATGATAGAAACCGGAATAATCAGCACAACATTTATCCGCAATTGTCTTATTAGAAGTTAATACGCCTGCATCTTCCCATTCTTTACAACATGCTTCTGAAATTTTCGATGAAGATGGACCCGAGCCACAATCAGGACAATAGCTACTGTTATTACAAAAGCCTCCGTTAAAACTGTTTCCCCATGTAGGGTCTCCTTTACAACATTTGCAACAATCTTTCTTTTCTGCATCCGTTAATGAGCCTTTTCCTGTTGAATAATTTGCGCATTTACTACCGAGTCGTGCATAACAACAAGAGAATTTATAATAATTAGGACTACTCGAATTTCCACAGCAATAGCTTCTAGAGGAATTATCACTACAGCAATTATTTTTGAGGGTAGAGTCAGAGGGTTCAGAGCTACAGCAAACTGATTGCCCGGTGGAAGATTTTCTAAAGGTACTATCACCGCAGCAAGTAGTTTTATAAGAACCACTTAGATACCCCCATGAGTACAGACTTGAGCAGCAAGAAGAAAGTGTAGGCTGACTGCCTCCTTGGAATCTCCATGCTTTGCAACTATCAGATGAACCGCAAGTGAATCCTGCACTTGAGTAGTAATAATCAGCGCATTTATTTTTTTCGCCGCCAAAAGAGCAGGATCCGCCGTAATAAGAAGGGTTATACCACCATACACCGTTGGATTTGACATAATCACAACAACCGTAGGAACCCGGTGTAAAGTTC
>CACXEX010000209.1 GCA_902766775.1 uncultured Ruminococcus sp.
AACACGGTAGAGGATTTGATCAACAAGTCCGAAGAGGATATGATGAAAGTGCGTAACCTCGGTAGAAAATCTCTCGAGGAAGTTGTACAGAAGCTCAATTCTCTCGGTTTTAGTCTTCAGAAGGAAGACGAATAACTTCCCAAAGTCTTTGACAGCTATTCTGTCAAATTCTTACCAACAAACTCAACGGTAAAGGAGTGAAAGAAATGCCAGGTACAAGAAAATTAGGAAGAACTACTGCACAGAGAACTGCAATGCTTCGTGCTATGGTTACTTTCCTTTTGGAAAACGGCAAAATTGAAACAACTCTTACTCGTGCCAAGGAAGTTCAGGCTATGGCAGAGAAGATGATTACTACAGCTAAAGAAGATACTCTTCACAACAGACGCCTTGTTTTGGCTTTTGTTACTAAGGAAGATGTTACAAGCAAGCTCTTCAAGGAAATTGCTCCAAAATACAGCGACAGAAATGGTGGCTACACAAGAGTTACTAAGATCGGTCCCCGTCGTGGTGACGCAGCTGAAATGGCAATTATCGAGCTCGTTTAATTCTTTTTAAGTTTAATACAAGTTCAATTTGACTCCCGACTTTTTGGTCGGGAGTTTTTGCGTTTATAAGTACAGAATAATTTCTGCAAATTACACCGTAGGGGCGTTCATCGGACGCCCGCACGGCGAGCCGCCGTACCCTATTCGTGAAGGCAGTAAGATATTAAAGAAAATATTATGCCCGAGCGTAGCAGTGCAACCGTATGTGCAATTCAATGTAGGGGCGAACCGTGTTCGCCATTTGTTTTGGTTGCAAAACCAAAACAAGTCGTAGGGGTAGTCTTGCGACCGCCGCCGGTGGCTGATAAAGGGAGCAAAGCGTGCAATCGTGTACTACGCACACGGGCGGGAGAACGAGGTTCTCCCCTACAAGATAACAGTAACTTTGTGACATTTATAAAAATTATATACAACACAAATTTTCAGTCTTTACTTGGCGGGCGGATAATATCCGCCCCTACAAAATTTGAACATTATCAAACTGTCTACTCGAATTGTGAACAGCGGCTCGATGTGTGGGCGACCGATGATTGCACCTACGATTAAACATTTACTTCTATACATAAAAAACAGTCGGGAAGATATTGTTTGCATTATTGCAAATTGTCTTCTCGACCTTAATTTTCAATTTTCAACTTTCAATTTTCCATATGCTCGGGCTTCTTATTTGTTTTCATAAGAAATTTTCTTCACGAACCAACATTTGTTACTGTAAATTACAATGTTATGCTCGGGCATATAATGTTTGGCAATTTACGGACTATCTACACGAACTGGGGGGCGGTGACACACCGCAAAAAAACACCTGCAATGAAAATTTGCAGGTGCTTTTTTATAAAATATTCTGTTTAACTTAATAAAATTATCCCTCTGTGTAAGATGAAGTGAGCTTGAATCCGCTTGCGGGATTACCCTTTTTGTCGATAAGGTTCTTGCTGTCGCTTGCTCTGCAGGCAACTTCCCAGTGGTAGCTTGGTGATGTTGAGCCGCCGCCTGTTACTTCATATGTTACAGTCATAAATGTGCCGCCGTTTGTGTAGTCATAACCGTCACTGATGTTTACGCCGCTTAATGAAATTTCTCCGGAGATTTTTTTGTTGAGCATAGCGCCGCTCTTTGCCTCACCCGACATCTTAGCCGACTTACAAGTAAGCTTTGACGAATCATACTTGATGGTAGCCTGATAGTTTTCAAGGACTGACGGAGCTGTCAGATTATAAGTGCAGACAATTGTATCGCCGACATTGAATGTTTTACCGCCGATTTTGAGTGTCTTGCTGTTGCTGTCATCAGATTTTGAAGAATCAGATTTTGATGAATCTGACTTTGACGATGAGCTGTTATTATTTTTGTTGTTGTTATTGTTGTTATTTTTGTTGTTATTTGTTTTGCCTGAGTCTGTTTTAGAAGAACTGTTGTTTGTTGTTTTGCTACTCTCGCTCTTTTCAATAGCAGAACTCTGCTGATTATTTGAATTTTTATCAGAAGAACCGTTGCTTGAGTTTGCGGAGTTATTGCCTGAGTTGCCGGATTTGTTGTCAGCACCTGCATTATTGTTGTTTACAGGCACAGCCTTTGTTTCTTCAACATACTCTGTGTTGCCCTGAGCGTCCGTTACAACCTCGGTATATGTTTCAATTTTTGTTTCAATTTGAGTATCTATGCGTGTTTCGTGAACGATTTCAGTCGTTTTCTGTTCGCCGGAGTTCTCACCGCAGCCGCTCATAACACTTGCCGCCATTGTTGAAAAAGCTACAAGTGATGCAAGTGCCGCAATAAGACAGTAGTTTTTCTTTTTACCGTGATTACGCATTTTGCCACTTCCTTATGTGATTTAAAATTACTCGGTTAAGTAACCGTGATGTTACCATAATATTATATCAAAAAAATTAACGAAAATAAAGAAAATTCGCAAAATTATACCTATATATATTAGAAAAATACTTGAATTGAATTTATGCAAATGCTACAATAATTTTAGTTGATGTGATTAACAAGTGAACTTTTTGTGATTATAGCAAAAAGTGACTTATTGATATAATATTTTAGGAGTGATTAAAGTGAAGACAACAAAAAAAGCACTTTCAATTGTGCTTGCAGGTCTGATGACAGTTGGCAGTATGTCGGTATTTTCTGTTTCTGCGGCTGAAACATCAAAGCCAACTCTTTCGTTTAAAACTCAGAACGCACTTTACGCTCATGCAGTAAGCGGTTCGGATGATTCCGATGCCTGGGTTGCATGGCAGTGTGAGCATGATGAGGATATGAACGAAGTGAATACAAACCAGAAATACTTTTTCCTTCCGAGCAGTGTTTCTTCAACAAGTGTTGAGCTTTATAACGCGTATTCAAAGAGCGTTACAGTCAACAATGTTAATATTCCTGCCGGTGAGTCAAAGGTGGTTTCTTACACAATTGACAAGGCAACAAACATAAATGCTGACGGTAAAACTTATTCTCTTACATTTTTAAAGTCATCTGCCGAGTCTGCAATTTATGTGAACAACAGCGATGCCGACGGTAACGGAACTGAACTTATCTCATACCTTAATGAGGACAAGAGCAATTCTGCCTCAGCAACAGGCGCAATCGTTGATAAGGACGGCAAGATTAACAACACATCAATCAAGAAAATCAAGGGCAGAGGCAACTCAACTTGGGGCAAGGCTAAAAAACCTTACAACATCACATATTCCGACAAGGTTTCAATCGGTGGTATGTCAAAGGGCAAAAAGTTTTCTCTCCTTGCAAACTATCAGGACGACTCCCTCTCAAGAAACCGTTTTCTCTATGACCTTGCAGATGCAGTAGGAACTCCTTATGCGTCGGACTCAAGATATGTTGACTTCTACGCTGACGGTTATTACTGGGGTTCATACCAGATGACCGAAAAGGTTGAGGTAGGCAAAAATGCCCTCATCAGCGATATTGACGATACTGCTTATCTTGATGCAGACGGCAATGTAAACAAGGACTTTCCGTTCCTTTGCGAGGTTGACGCAGGCGCAACAGACGGCGAGGATTACTATGTAAACTGCGACGACGGCATCAAGGTTACAATCAAAGCTCCTGAGCTTTCTGAAGGCGACAAGGGTTATAACGAAGTTAAAAACTATGTTCGTGAAAAGTACAACGCTTTCCACAGAGCCGCTAAAAACACAGATTCAGACCTTTCACAGTATGCTGATGTTGATTCATGTGCAAAGCTTTGGCTCATAAACGAACTCGGTAAGAACTGGGATTCAGGTGTTTCAAGTGCCTACTTTGTTTACAAGCAGGACGCTAACGGCAACTACAAGTTCTTTGGTTCTCCTGTATGGGACTATGATAACTCACTTGGTAATGCCGCAGGCAGTGACTGGGAACTTGATTACATCGGCGTTAAGGATTATACACAGTACTCAGGCTGGTGGTGCAGATTTAAGGGCAGACAGAAACGCACACAGGAGAGCAACAATATCATTAACAATATTTCAAGAAATACTCAGGTTAATAAGGCTGCTGTAAACATCTGGTTTGAGCAGTTCGTTCCGGCAATCAACTACTTTGCAGGCAAGACAACATCTTACTCGGGTTCAAGTGAAATTTATACAAGAACTCAGTATTATGACCTTCTCAAGGGTAGTGCCGAGATGAACTACAAGAGCGGTTGGCTTCTCAAGACAGGCAGCTGGATTTGTGACCATACTTCAATGAATAAGGCTGACTTTGATATGGCAACAGGCACATATACTGTAAGCAATACAAAGACAAGCTATAATCAGAGCAGCTTTACAGATATGTACAATTATGCGGCTGATTGGATGACAAGCCGTGCAGCTTGGATCAGCAGCAAGTGGTTCAGCGAATATACACCCGAAACACTCAAGGGCGATGTTGACGGTGACGGCGTTGTTACTGTAATGGACGCAACACTTGTTCAGAAGTACATTGTAAATCTCGAAACACTTACAGACAGTCAGCTTAAGATTGCTGATGTAAACGGTGACGGCCAGATTACTGTTTCTGATGCAACAGAAATTCAGAAGATAGTTGTAAAGCTTTCATAATCCGGTTACGGACATCTTAAGTTTGAAAAGATAAAAATATTTTATAGTTTCAGCGTAAATTTTGCTTTTTCACTGAAATTATGAGGAGCATTACTCCGATATAAATTTAATTTAAGCACAAGAGTCGGGCAGGAAACTGCCCGATTTTTTGTTATTGTTTTAAAAATTTTTGTACAAGGCACAGAATGTGAAATTTTACAAATCAAAGATTGAAATTGTGCGGTAGATACGCTATAATGTGATTGATTAGAAAAATTTGCACAGATTTATACATATGTACAATAATAGAACATAAACATTTCAAAAGGACGGAGAAACTATGAGAAAGACTAAGATTGTTTGTACCATCGGACCTGCCTGCAATTCAAAGGAAATGCTTCGCAAGATGATTGATGCCGGTATGAATGTTGCCAGAATCAATATGTCACACGGCATTTATGATCAGCTTGAAGTTACAATTAAAAATCTTAAAGAGGCAATTGCCGAGAGCGGACAGAATGTTGCAATTTTGCTTGATACCAAAGGTCCTGAGGTCAGAGTCGGCACATTCAAAGACGGTTCTGTTGAACTTGTTGAAGGTGCGGAATTTAGTCTTTTCAAAGACAAAGAAGAGGGCGATGAAACAGGCGTTGGCCTTTCTTTCCCCAAGCTTATTGACATTTTTGAGTCGGAAGGCAGTAAGGCAATCGGCAGAGAGCTTTTGCTTGATGACGGCATAATCTCACTTGTCGTTAAGTCGGTAAATCCCGAGTCAATTGTTTGTACCGTAAACAAGGGCGGTGTACTTAAAAACCGCAAGAGTATCAATATTCCGGGCTACTTCATCAATATGCCATATGTAAGTGCTCAGGACAGAAAAGACATTGAGTTTGGTCTTAATCACGGTGCAACGGTTGTTGCCGCATCGTTTGTCCGCAACCACGATGATGTTAGAACTCTCCGTGACTTTATCGACAGCCTCGGCTATGAATATGTTGAAATTATTGCTAAGATTGAAAATCAGAGCGGTGTTGACGATATGGACGCAATCATCGACTATGCTGACGGTATTATGGTTGCCCGTGGCGATATGGGTGTTGAAATCCCGTTTATCAAACTCCCTGAAATTCAGAAAACAATCATCAGAAAGGTTGTTTCAAAGGGTAAGTATGTTATTACCGCAACTCAGATGCTTGAGAGTATGACAACTGCTCCCCGTCCTACAAGAGCCGAAATCAGCGACGTTGCCAATGCAGTTTATGACGGTACAAGCGCAGTAATGCTTTCCGCTGAATCAGCCGCAGGTAAGTACCCTGTCGAAAGTGTAAAGGCTCTTGACGCTATATGTTCAGAGGCTGAGGAAAACGGTGAGTTCACAGCACTTCACGAGTATGTTGAAGAACACGGAATGAAGGACACTAACCCGATCAGATCAAGCATCTGTAAGGCTGCAAAGGATATTGCACAGGCAGTAGGCGCAAAGGCAATTATTGTTGAAAGTGCCACAGGTCGAGTTGCAAGAGCTATGGTTCATTACAGACCTGACTGCCCTGTTATTGCCGTTGCAACATCAATGCTTGTATGCAGAAAGCTCTGCCTCAACTGGGGCGTTATGGCTGTTATGGGTGAGGAGAAACGCACATCAGATTCTATCACAAAACAGGCTATGGAAAAGGCTCTCAGCACGGGCGTTGTCAAAAAGGGCGACACGGTTGTTGTGCTTTCATCAAATAAAACCTGCCCAACTTCAAGCACAGACTCACTTAATGTAAGGATTCTTTAATATGGAAAATATAGTTTTAATCGGAATGCCGGGTTCGGGCAAAAGCACGGTCGGTGTGTTGCTTGCCAAGGCGCTTGGTTATTCCTTTGTCGATGTTGATTTGATAATCTGCAAAGAGGCAGGAAAGCCGTTGCAGAAAATTCTTGATAATGAGGGTCTTGACTATTTCCTTCATCTTGAGGGAAAAATCGGTGCGGAACTTGACTATGACAAGACCGTTATCGCAACAGGCGGTTCAATGGTTCTGAGCGAAAACGCTATGGAAAACCTCAAAAAGAACGGCAAAGTCGTTTTCATTGATGTTGACCTCGATGAAATCAAGCGCAGAGTTACCAATATCAAAACAAGAGGTATCGCATTCGGTAAGGGCGAAACCCTTGACGATGTGTACAGAGTGCGTTATCCGCTCTATAAAAAGTATGCCGATATCACAGTGTCACTTGAACTCAGCAGTATCGAATCCACAGTAGATGCGATTGTTGAAAAATTAAACCTTGAAAAACAGAATTAAAGTAAAAAGCGTCCGTTAATTCGGACGCTTTTGTTGTTAAATATGGAAATTTCTGTATGAATATTTCGTAGGGGCGGATATTATCCGCCAGCACGGTGAGCCGCCGTACCCAATTCGTGTTGATAGTTTGTAATGTTAAAAATATATTATGCCCGAGCATAGCATTGTAATTGTTTTCGCAATTTTGTAGGGGCGGATATTATCCGCCCGTCAGGTAATGGCAGAAAATTTATAATAAAAACAACCTATATAAATGAGGTACAGTTACCTAAATAATGTAGGGGAGAACCGTGTTCTCCCGTTCGTGTGCAACGCACACGATTGAACGCATTGCGTTCAAGTTTAAGCATAAACATCCATTACATCAAATATTTTGAAAAAACATAAAGTTTTATTCAAGCGGGCGGATGATATCCGCCCCTACAAGTTTGTGGCATTTACAAAAATTGTATACTACATAATTTTTGTACTATTACTTGCGGGCGTCCGATGAACGCCCCTAAGGCATAAATTTTCACAAATAAAATTGCGGTGGAACACCGCCACCGCAACTATTACTTATTAACTATTATTTATTACTTTATAGGAAACTCCGGTTCTGCGTAGTTGCCCAAAAAGCTGAATTCTGGCATTTCTTCGCTGAGCTGACTTACAAGTTCAATAACATTTTCACTGCGTACATTGCC
>CACXEX010000210.1 GCA_902766775.1 uncultured Ruminococcus sp.
GCCCTACAACAATCCTCGCTTGGCAGCATTATCAGACGGTAATCAAGCGTTTTGAGGGCTATCCCATTCGTGTGGAACTGCTTTCAAGATTCCGTACCGCAAAACAGCAGAAAGAAATTCTCCAAAAGCTAAAGCGTGGAGAAATTGATATGATTGTCGGAACTCACAGACTTGTGCAGAAAGATGTTGAATTTCGTGACCTCGGACTTGCAATCATAGACGAGGAACAGCGTTTCGGTGTTGCTCAAAAAGAGAGGTTCAAGGAACTCTGCAAAAATGTCGATGTGCTTACGCTCTCGGCTACTCCTATTCCGAGAACGCTCAATATGGCAATGAGCGGTCTGCGTGATATGAGCGTTATCGAAGAAGCACCGACAAACCGTCAGCCTGTTCAGACCTATGTGCTTGAACACGATGATGCGGTTATCAACGAGGCAATCCGGCGTGAACTCCGCCGTGGCGGTCAGGTTTTCTATCTTCATAACAATGTTGAAACAATTTCGTCATGTGCCGCAAAAATTCAGGAGGCAATTCCCGAGGCAAAAATCGCAATCGGCCACGGCAAAATGAAAGAGGGCGAGCTCAGCGAAGTTTGGCGACAGATGCTTGAACAGGAGGTTGATGTGCTTGTCTGCACAACAATCATCGAAACAGGTGTCGATTTGCCGAACGCAAACACCCTTATTATAGAAAACGCCGATTGTATGGGACTTTCACAGCTTCACCAGCTGAGAGGTCGTGTGGGCAGAAGTTCACGAAGAGCTTACGCATACTTTACTTTCAGACGGAATAAGGTTCTCACGGAGATTCAGCAGAAAAGACTTGCCGCAATCAGAGAATTTACAGAATTCGGCAGCGGCTTCCGCATTGCAATGCGTGACCTTGAACTGCGTGGTGCGGGCAATATTATGGGCGCTCAACAGCACGGCCATATGGAGTCGGTCGGTTACGATATGTACCTCAAACTTCTTGATGAGGCAGTAAGCGAAGAAAAGGGCGAGCAAAATGTTACCAAAGACCTCGACTGTCTTATCGACATTTCGGTTGACGCTCACATTCCAGAAAGCTATGTTGAAAGCCTTACACTTCGTCTTGATGTTTACCGCAGAATTGCCGATATCCGCAGTAATGAGGACGCAGACGATGTTATTGACGAGTTGCAGGACAGATTCGGCAAGATTCCGAACTCGGTTCTCGGACTTATCGACATTGCCCTTGTGCGTAACAAAGCGTACTCAATGGGTGTTTACGAAATCAGACAGAACGGCACAACGCTTATGCTCTATGTAAACGAACTTAAGTCACCGCAGGTTGCCGATTTGCTCATTGCTCTGGGCGGAAAGGCAAAGCTTGTTGCCGGAGCAAAACCGTGTGTTGCGGTTGAGTGCAAAAACAGCTCCGCTCCGCTTGAAACCCTTACCAAAATTTTTGGAGTTCAGTAATGTGCCCAACTGATTTCCGTTTCAGCAGGGAAAAAATTCTCCCGAAACTACAAAAATACTGTTTTTCGGGGGATTTTCTCAACAAAATTTTATAAAAATATAGACAATGGCAAATTTTTTGTGTATAATCGTAAGGTACATTATCCTGCGAAAGTGTGTTTGCAGGACACTTTGCATTTAATTTTTTAGAAGGACGGTAAAAAACTATGAAGCCTAATATTAAGGTTGGTTCATTTTTACTTGCAATTGTTATGATGTTCTCAGTTTTTGCAATTGCAGGTTGTACACCCACAACAATTAACAAAGAATGGTCGTATAAGACAAGCGACAACGAGCTTGCTATCGGCGTTTATATCTACTCTCTCGATGCCGCTTACAGCCAGGCTGAGTCATACGCTAAAAAGCTCGACGATTATGATTCAACATCAGACAAGTGGCTTGATGAAAAAATCAAGGACGATGACGGCAACGAGCAGGTTGCAAGAGAATGGATCAAGGATCAGGCAAAGAAAATGTGCCTCAGCTACCTTGTTGTTGACGAACAGCTCAAGAAGGAAAATGTAAACATCGGTCAGGCAACTCTTGACTCTGCAAATGAGCAGGCTGAGTCATACTGGAATGTCGGCCCGTATGCTTCACAGGGTTATGTAATGCCAATGAAGGACCAGTACGAAAAGTACGGCGTTTCACTTGACAGCTTTGCATACTGCACAACTCTCTACAACACAAAGTATGAGGCTTTATTCAAGGCAGTTTACGGCAAGGGCGGTTCAAAGGAAGTATCTGACGCTGACCTTACAAAGTATTTTAAGGATAGCTACACTGACTATTCATATCTCCCGGTAAACCTCTACACATCAACACAGGATGAATCAGGTTCATCAAAGAATGTTGCTATGAGCGACAAGGAAATCAAGAAGATTGAGGACCAGCTCAACGGTTACAAGTCAGACCTTAACAAGGGCGGTTCTTTTGATGATGTTGTTGCATCATACAAGAAGTCAAGCGGTTCAACAACAGATCCGTCAGTTTCAAATGTTGAAGTTCTTGACAAGAGCTCAATCGGTGACGAGCTTAAGACAGCTATCGGCAAGCTCAAGACAGGCAAGGCTGAAACCCTCAAGGTTGGCAGCGGCGACAGCGCAATCTACTATCTCGTTTACAAGAAAGACATCAACAAAGATGTTGACAGCTATATCGGCAACGAAACAAACAAAACAAATGTACTTGCATCAATGAAGTCTGACGAGTTCTCAAAGTATATTGACGGACTCGCAGAAAAGCTCAAGTATGAGGAGAACACTTCTGTTATCGACAAGTACAAGCCGGAACTCTTCTTCGTAGCAGTTGAGCCTACAACATCGGCATCAACAACTGCTGCTGTCGACAGTTCAAAGTAATTAAGTTTCGGATATTAAAACAGACGCAGTTTCAGACAAGTTCTGAAGAAAGGAGCTTTTATGAAAAAACATTCAAAGCTTTGCGCAATTTTTCTGACAGCACTCTTAAGCATTTCGGCTGTAAGCTTTTCCGCTTCGGCAGTCGGTGAAGATGTTGATCCGGGTGACGATTCAAGCGTTATTGTTGATCCCGTAGAGCCGGATCCCGAACCCGACCCTGACCCAGAGCCGGATCCCGAACCACAGCCGGATCCCGTGTATCCGGATTCGTCAGACAGTTCATCATATGTCGATCCAGGCTATTCGTCAAATGATTCGTCATATGACAACAACTATAACTACGACAGTAGCTATGACTACAACAACAATAACGATTATAACAATAATTACAGCAGCAGCCAAAGCTACTATTCCGAGCCGTCATATGTAGGCGGCGGACAGTCCTATGTTGCTCCGTCAAATACTGCTCCGTCAGCGTCACTCATCAAGTCTGACAACAACATTGATGAGAAAACACTCTCAAGCAGTGACTGGTCGGATATTTCAAAAAATCTCAAGAATGCGAATACTACAAATTCGGACGGCGATGATTTTAACTTCATCAAGAACAACGACAGCAAGGGCGATAACGGTCACTGGATGTTCTACGTTTCACTTGTGCTCCTTGCATTAGGCATTGCAGGCATTGCGTACTTTGTCATCTCAACTGTTCTCAACAGAAAGAGAGTTGCAGTAGGCAGAGGTCACGCTCCAAAGAGCAAACCCGCACAATCACAGCGTTACAGCGGTAACGATGATTATGCCGATGATTACTCATCTTCAAGCAAAAAGCCGGAAAGACGCAGTAAGTACGATACTGCCGAAATCCAGCTCCCCAAGAATAATTCCAAGGGCGGAAGAAGATACAAGTAATAGGTAACTTCATAAAACAAAAGCAGTTCCAAAATCGGAACTGCTTTTTTGTTTGGTTATTCAATTTATGACTTTCGCCCGATTGTTAAAAATCAGTCTTTGTCATATGGCTTTTTGTATGCCTCTTTAAACGGTCTTATTGTGCCGTCCTTTTCTTCAACCGAAACCTCATCAAGGGTTGCGTTGAACTGGGTACGGATTTCACCGAGGTAAACCTTGTAAAGTTCTTTCTGCTCTTTCTGTTCAGCCTCGGTAAGTCCCTGCTCCTTCTTCTTTTTTGCAAGCTCGTTAATTCTGTCAAGCATCTTTTTATCCATAAGTCATCCTCCTGACTGATATTTTAATTTTTAGAGCAATTTTCTGCTCTGACATTATAATATCACACAATTCGACAAAGTGCAAATATTTCGTTTGTCAATTGAAAACGAAATATTTTTGTGCTATCATTCAATTAAAGCCGTTCTACGGCAAATTCTTTCGGCGGTGAATTATGGAAAATTTCAGCTTGTTACACCCGACAAATTCAAATGCAATTTACAGAACTCTTAACAAAGAGGCTCTCAATGATTTGTCGGTTGATTATATATGTGACGCTCTCACAAAAGAGCAGTATGAACGCAACAGCATAAAGCAGTTGCTCATAAATATTACCGATGATGAGGAAGTCATAAAATACCGTTGTGACGTTTTTGAAGATTTTCTCCGATTTCCAAAGTTGCGGGATGACCTCTCCGCACTTCTTGTAAAACTCAACGATTTGCGTGAAATAGAACGCTTTCAAAAGGATACCGAGGCATCGTCCTTGTGGCAACTTGTGAACCGACTTCGTGAAATGGACGGTTATGTTGATTGCATTACAAGGATAAAAAACACGCTTGAAACGATTGATGTAAAGTCAGAGGGATTGCTTGAACTCAAGAAAAATGTTCAGTCAATCTACAATGACAGCGGTTTTCCCGACTTAAAAAAGGATATTATCGACACGCTTGCAAAGGCTCAAAAGCTCAAGAGCATTACCCTCGGTGTGAATCTTGACGATTTGCTCCGCCCCAAGAGTGTTGGTGTAATCTCGCTCAATGATAAGGAATTTACCGACAGCGGTATTCTCAAAAGATTTATGAAGTTTGCAAGCCGTGACAGCGAACTTCATCACGGCAACGATGTTTCGGGATTTTTAAGCTTTCATCCGTCCAATCCGTCAACCTCGCAGTTCGGACTCGGACAGTTTGTTGTGGGCGCACAACAGGATGTCAAGCACACCATGAACAGCTCGCTCACAGGTGCAGACCCTATGTCGGACGCACTCAAAAATGTTGTGACCGATATCCTCCGCAGAACCGTCAATGACATAAAATCAATGCTAAACAGGTATGTCAATGTCAACGGCTATTCGTTCGTTTCGCTTATGCCCGAAATCATTTTTTATATACGTTTTGCGGAACTTTGCGATAAAATGAAGAAGAAAAATCTTCCGCTCTGCAAGGCGGAAGTTCTGCCGAAAGAGGACAGAAACTGCTATCTTCGAGATGTCTACAACCTCAAACTCGGCATAAAATCGGCAAATGGTGAAAATCTTGATATCGTTACAAATGATATTGATTTTGACGATGACAGGCGAATTTACATTCTGACAGGTCCTAACCGTGGCGGTAAAACTACGATTACTCAGGCGGTCGGACTTGCGTTTCTGCTTGCTCAGAACGGAATCTATGTTCCCGCAACGCAGATGAAATTCAGCCCATGCGACAGTATTTTCACGCATTTTCCCGCCGATGAAAACGATACCGTTGACCTCGGCAGACTCGGTGAAGAAAGCAAAAGACTTGCCGAAATTTTCTCCTCGGCAAGCCGTTACAGTCTGCTTTTGCTCAATGAAAGCCTTGCAACGACCAACGTTGCCGAGGGATTGTACATTGCCCGTGATGTTGTAAAGTCAATGCGATATCTAGGCACAAGGGCGATTTTCAATACCCATATGCACGATTTGGCTCGCAATCTTGACGAGGTGAACACCACCGTAAAAGGTGACAGCAAGGTTGAAAGTTTGGTAACAGGTGTAGAAAATGGACAGCGTTCGTTCAAAGTTTTCATCGCACCGCCCCAAGGTGTGAGCTACGCAAAAGACATCGCCGAAAAATACGGTGTAACCTTTGACAAAATCAAAAAGCAGATTGACAGTAAAAAATAATACGGCGAACTGTGTCCGTCATTTGATTTGGTTGTAAAACCAAATCAATCGTAGGGAAGAATCTCCCGCAAGTAATCGTACAAAATATAATTAAACATACAATTTCTGCCGTTATTACTGATTGATTTGCAAAGCAAATCAAAATAGGTCGGGCAATAAACTTATTTATTAATCTTACTGTCTACACGACCACAACTGCCCGATAGGGCAATTTCACCGTCCGATAGGACGATTTCACCTGACAAAGGCAGATTTCACTCGCCTACGGCGAATTTCACCGCCGAAGGCTATGCCTCGGCTCTTCGTGCTGTCAAGCCTCGTTGTTCTGTACTGTTTCCAAAAATAACTTCCACTCGTCTAATCCGTTTCAATCACTTGCGTGATTTCCACGGCTTAGTCCTCGCCGGTCGTTATTTTTGGGTACAGAACCTCGGCTCTTCGCATAAAAGAAAACGGAGTGCACAATGCACTCCGTTTTCTTATGCCCACAAAAAATAAAAAAAGAAGGAAATAGCTATTCAAAAAAAGATAAAACAAAAATATGCAGAATTTATTGTCGATTCTTGCAAAACTGTTATCTTATGCGAGTATTCTAACACTAACAGTCATAAAAGTCAAGTCTATTAGGACATATTTTGTTATTGATAGCAATAATATCGTTTCTTTTTACATAATAGATAAATCAGGTGTCTGAAAATTGTGCAAAATATTAGAAGAATTCTGCTTGTCTGAAAAAGAAAATCCATAAGAACATAGTAAAACAGGCTAAAACCGAGGTGAACACAACCGTTGCACCCGCAAGTTTGTAGTCGCTTTCCATCTGCTGTGCCATTGTAAATGACGAAACCGCACACGGTGAACAGAAGAGTCCGATGAGCGACACAAAGTCAACCCCTCTGATTCCGATGAGTGCCGCCGTTCCGAGACAAAGCCCCGGCACAACAACAAGTCTTGCGATTATGCAGATTATAAGGTTGCGTGAACAGCCCTTTATGCTGTCGAATGTTACGGACGCACCGAGAACAATGAGCGCAAGCGGGGTTGCAACCGCAGCAATGTCCGAAATTGTGTTGCCGATAGTTTGTGGCAGTTTAACATTGAACGCAACTGACAAAAGTCCGAGTACAGAGCCGATAATCAGCGGATTTTTTGCAATGCCCTTTAAAATTTTCAGTACATTTATCTTTTGACCTCTGAAAATCTCAAGCGTGATAACGGCAAGCATATTGTAAATCGGAACGATAACGGCAACAAGCACGGCTGTCATTCCGAGCTTATCCTGTCCAAAAATATTTGCCGCAATCGGAAGTCCCATCAGCACGAAATTGCTTCGGTAAATCGCCTGAATCATCGCACCACGGCTGTAATTTGATTTTTCAACAATGAGCGTAAAACCGACTGCTAAAAAGTAAATTGTAAACACAGCGATAACCGCAAACGCAAGCAGTTTCGGACTGAAAACACTTGAAAAATCCGAGCCGTAAATGTTGTTAAACATCAAAAACGGGAAAAATACATTGAAAACAATCTTGTTAAGCTGAGGCAGAAAGCTGTCCTGCAAAATTTTCAATTTACGTACAAGAAAGCCGATAAAAAGCATAATGAACATCGGCAGAACCGCATTAAGCGCAACAAAAAAACTCTCCATAAAATCACCTCTTTTCAGCATACCACATTGCAGAAGTTTTTTCAACAAAAAGCATATACCCGAAAATGTATATTTATTCAAGTTGAAATATGTCGGTTTGTGTGTTAGAATGATTTGTAAGCAATCTAAAATGAAACAACGAGGTGTGACAATGAAAAAATGTGAATTCTGCGGAAAGCAGATATCGTATTTTGACCAATACTGCGATGACGAATGTCATATGAAAGCAAATAAATTTTACGAAAAAGGCGAGCGTTTCGGCAAGCTGTTTTCGGTAATCAATATCATTTGTGTATTCGGAATTCCCGTCGGTCTTTTTATGCTCTCGTTTGCAAGAGAAGTCGGCCTGACCGTTGCGCTTGCGAGCTGTGTAATTCTCGGAATTATGCTTATTATTCTTCCGTTTCCGACAGAAAATATGATTTCAAAATTCAAAATTCAAAAAGCCGTAAAAGTTACGAGAATAATCGGCGGTGCGGTAATTTTCCTCGGGGTGCTGATTTTACTGCTTGCATTGTTGATTAAATTCTGATTTAAAAACCGAATAAACCGAAAAATTGCGTCAATACTATTTTCAGCAAATACAAAGGAGGACTTTGAATGCTCGATAAAATAGCATTGACGCTTCTTATTATCGGTGGACTCAACTGGGGAAGTGTCGGCATTTTTCAGTTTGATCTTGTTGCGTGGATTTGCGGCGGACAGACAGGAATTGTAAGCCGAATTATTTACATCCTTGTCGGACTTTCCGCAATCTGGTGCATTACACTTTTGTTCAAGGACACAAGCGACACCGTGTCGGACAATACAGTTACGAATTCGTAGATTTTATGATTACTGTAATGTAGGGACGAACGCATTGCGTTCAAATTCAAAAATACGGATAAGAAATAACCATAAACAAAAAACAGGCTGTCAATTGACAACCTGTTTTGTTTATGTAATATTTACTGCACAGCAGATTTATTTCAATTAGAGTGCCTCAACAATGGCTCTTGTATCTCTTGCAATAACCATTTCTTCGTCGGTAGCGATAAGTTCAACTCTGATTGCTGAATCAGGTGTTGAAAGTGTGCCTGTAACGCCGCCTGTTGCCTGCTTGTTGAATTCCTTGTCCATCTTAACACCAAGACATCCAAGATAGTCGCAAACCTTTTCACGGAGCATCGGCTGGTTTTCACCGATACCTGCTGTGAATACGATACCGTCACAACCGCCGAGTGCTACATAGTAGCTACCGATGTACTTTGCAATCTGATAGTAGAGCATTTCGTGAGCAAGGTGAGCTCTCATATTGCCGGCTGCTTCAGCTGCACAAACATCACGGTCATCCGATGAAACGCCTGAAATACCGAGAAGTCCCGATTCCTTGTTGAGAATCTTTGACATTTCTTCCGGTGTGAGGTGTTCTTTTTCAGCGATAAATGTGATAACCGACGGGTCAAGTGAACCCGAACGAGTACCCATCATAAAGCCGCCGAGAGGAGTAAGGCCCATTGTTGTGTCGATAACCTTACCACCCTTAATAGCTGTGATTGAAGAACCGTTGCCTATGTGGCAAGTGATGAGCTTGAGTTCTTCTTTCTTTCTGCCCATAAGTTCAGCCATTTTTTCAGAAACATAACGGTGAGATGTGCCGTGGAAGCCGTACTTTCTTACACCGAACTTTTCATAATATTTATAAGGTACTGCATACATAAATGCTTTTTCTGGCATTGTCTGATGGAAAGCAGTATCAAAAACAGCAACCTGCGGAACCTTTGGTCCGAACACCTTTGTACAAGCCTCAATACCCTGAAGGTGGGCAAGGTTGTGAAGAGGAGCAAGCGGAGCAAGCTCTCTGATTTTGTTGATTACCGAGTTATCTACAAGCACCGACTTGTCAAAGTAAGCACCGCCCTGTACGACTCTGTGGCCTACTGCGGAAACCTCGGACAAATCGCTGATTGCACCGTATTCGGGATCTATGAGTGCATTTTTAACAGCCTCAAATGCCTGAGTATGGTTAAGCATCTGTGTTTTGCGTTCAATTTTTTTGCCGTCGGGTGTTTTAAAACCGATGAAAGCACCGTCCTGACCGATTCTTTCACAGTTACCCTTTGCGAGAACTGCCTCGTTGTCAGTATCAATGAGCTGGTACTTGAGCGAGGAACTGCCTGCGTTGATTACGAGAATTTTCATTACAATCGTCCCCTTTGGTAGTTATTTCAGTTTTATGAGAAATATATTTGCCTGCCGCACTGTTTTATACTATAATGTAAATCAGAAAATTTCTTTTCAAAATCGACAGGTCACACATACATATGATACTCCAAATTATGTATGTTTTCAAGTGTTTTTTACAATATATATGCGAAATAAAAGCATTGGAGGAAGAGTTATGGCAACAGCCGTTATTTGCGAATTTAATCCTTTTCACAACGGTCATAAATATTTGCTCGAAAGTGCAAAAAATGTGCTTGAAGAGCCGATTATAGCTATTATGAGCGGTAGCTTTACCCAGCGTGGTGAGGTTGCTGTTTGTGACAAATTTGCCCGTGCAAAAACCGCCCTCGAAAACGGTGCGGATTTGGTGCTTGAACTCCCCGTTGCGTTCTCGCTTTCGGGTGCGGAAGGCTTTGCAAAGGCAGGTGTAAATATTGCCTCGGCTTTTGACTGCACAAATCACCTTGCTTTCGGCAGTGAAAGCGGTGACTGCGAACTGCTCAAAAAAGCCGCAAAGGCTGTTTGCGATGAAAGGGTACAGGCTCTTGTGCGTGACGGAATGAAAAACGGCGGGTACTATCCCCGTGAACTTGAAAATGCGGTCAAATCGGTTTTCGACGATGAGGTTTCGTCCGTACTCTGCGAGCCGAACAATATTCTTGCCGTTGAGTACATTAAGGCATTGAACGGTACGGGCATTGAGCCGTTTTCGGTTGCAAGAACAGGCGTTGCCCACGACAGCCATATTGCAGGCGAAGGCTTTGCGTCTGCTTCTCATATAAGAGAAATGCTCCGAAACGGTGAAAATGCGAAAAAGTACGCCCCGTATATTCCCGATGAAATCACCTTTCCCGAAAATCTTGACAGACCATTGCTGTACCGCCTGCGTAATATGACAAGAGAGGATATTGCAAGACTGCCCGATGTGGGTGAAGGTCTTGAAAACAGAATTGCAGATGCAGCGGCAAAATGCAGTACCTCCCATGAAATTGCAGATTTTGTAAAGACAAAACGCTATACCCACGCACGCATAAGAAGAATTCTCGCCTGTGCTTTGCTTGGCATTGAAAAAAGTCATACAGAGATTCCAATTGAATATGTTCGTGTTTTAGGCTTCACAAACGAGGGTGCGGGCTTGCTCAAAGATTGCCGACTGAATGTTGTAACTTCGGCAAGCAACGGCCTTAAAATCGGCGGCAACACAAAGGCTCTGCTTGAAAAGGACATCTCCGCCTACGATATTTCGGCTCTTGCATATGATATTCCGAAAATCGGCGGCCTTGATTTTACAACACCGATTGTAAAAATATGACATTTTATGCCACGGTGCGGGAAAACTTGAGAAAAACGGGCAGAATTGCAGGGTTTTCTTACATTTTTTTACCGTAAAAAAAGACGGATTTTACGGTAATTTTATCTTTTTTGTGAGAAGTGCAACAATAAGCGTGTAATCTTTTTGTAATTATTATTGAACCCGATAAAAGTAGAAAAATGGTCAAAAAAACATTGACAAATATTTAACAAAGATGATA
>CACXEX010000211.1 GCA_902766775.1 uncultured Ruminococcus sp.
TTATAGTGACGCAAAATGACTGTAAAGTGAATCCTGCAAACAAAATTTTTCGTAGGGCATTCACGCCCACTTAAATACAAGCAAAACATTTGATATAATTGTTCGGTAAGGAAATGGCGGCGGCTGTTTCGACTCCCTTGAGAAAGGGGGGTGATTGTGTGGAATACATAGCTGTGATAGTAATTTTCACATTTTTTATTGTGTTTACCATAAAGAAATAACCGCCCTGTACTGCGAATACAAGGCGGTTGTTGAAAAATAACTAAACTGTAATAGCGGAACAGCTAAAGCCGTTTCCTTACCTATATATTAACATCTAACTATCAATATGTCAATCATTTTTCGGTGTGCTGTTTTTTGCACACCGTTTTTATTTTTCGTTTTTGTTTTCAATCTAAAAGTAACGCTCGGGTGATAATGTTTGAACTATTGCAAACTGTCTTCACGAACAGGGTGCGGTGGCTCACCGTCTGCAGTTTTGAAAATATATTTTAATGAGATTATTCGGCTTGTCGGCAATGCCTATGCCTAAAAAAACGCCCTCGTGGGTTTTCATTCTGAAAAGCTGACCATTCTCGTATCCCGACTTGGCAAGATATGTTCTGTCGGCACTCAACGCACCGCCGTTTGCAAATCGTTTTGCCTGCGCAGGCGATACGGCAAGGTAGCCTAAACTCATAAACAGGCTTTCAACGGAACGCAGTTTTTCTTCAACATTTCCGTTTTCGCAGATGCTTTTCAGTTCGTCAAGCGTTATGCACTCGTCAATCGAAAATCCGCACGCTGATGTTCTGCGAAGTGCCGTCATAACCGCACCGACACCGAGAACCTTGCCGATGTCATCAATTATCGTGCGTACATAAGTACCCTTTGAGCAGGAAATTTCAAGTGTGCCTGTCTGCGTTTTTTCGTCAAAATTCGCAAGCGATAGGGAATAGACCGTAACTTTTCTGCTCTCACGCTCAACCTCAATACCCTGCCTTGCAAGGTCATAGAGCCTTTGACCGTTCTTTTGCACCGCAGAGTACATCGGCGGAATCTGCTCAATTTCGCCCGTGAATTTGGGAATAACCTCACGAATCTGCTCCTCTGTAACCGAGGATTTGCACTCACTTGTCACCGTACCCCAGATGTCGAGGGTGTCGGTGGTTTTGCCAAGCTGAAATTCTGCCGTGTATGACTTGTCGTGATTGAGAATCAAGTCCTGCGTTTTGGTTGCGGTTCCGAGCAAAACTGGGAGAACACCGGTTGCGTTCGGGTCAAGAGTTCCCGTGTGGCCGAGCTTTTTCTGCCCTGTCAGTCTGCGAACAACGGCAATAACATCAAACGAGGTGAATTCCTTCGGCTTGTCAATCAGCAGTACACCGTTCAGATTGCTCATGATAAAAACTTCTCCGCAGCCTTTTCAAGCGTTGTCTTTACGGTTTCGAGGTCACCCTCAATTGAGCAACCTGCCGCCGCAGGATGGCCGCCGCCTCCGAACTGCGAACAGAAATCCGAGGCATTGATATTATTATTTGTACGGACGGAAATCTTGAAGAATCCGCCCTCCTTTTCACGCATTGTAATACCGATGAGAACGCCCTCAATCTGACGGGGAATAGAGGCAAGTCCCTCCATTTCGTCATCGCCCGTGTTGAGCTTTTTGAGCATATCAAGCGTTGTGTAGATGATTGCACACTTGCCGTCGGCGCAGTAGGTCATTGAATCATAAACGGCTCTTTCAAGCTGGATTTTGTTTCTTGACTTTGTTTCAAACATTGCCTTGTTTATGTATGCCGTGTTGCAGCCATAGTCCATAAGGCTTGCGGCAACACGCATAGTTTCGGCAGTTGTGTTTGTGTATCTGAAACAGCCCGTGTCGGTTGAAATGCCTGTGTAAAGGCAGTCGGCAATGTCCTTTGTAAAGTTAATGTGCATTCTGAGGAAGAGCTTGTAAAGAATTTCGCAGTTTGCCGCCGCATATTTGTCAACAAACTTTTCCTTTGCAGTGAATGTGTTTGAACCGTGGTGGTCAATGCACAAATCAACCTTGCCGATATACTTGCCCATATTTGAGCCGAGCAGACTGTCAGCCGCAACATCAACGCTGACAACCGTTTCGGCAGTAAAATCGTCCTCTTCAATATTTTTCTGAAGATAGGTAAACTTTGACGGAACACCTGTTGTGATGACCCTTGCTTTTTTGCCAATCTGGTGAAGTGCAAGGCAGAGAGCAAAACCGCTGCCGAGAGTGTCACCGTCAGGATAAGCATGGGTCAGAATATCATAATTATCGTGTGCCTCAAGAAAGCGGGCAACCTCATACAGATTCATCATTTTCTTCCTCGTCTTCCTTAATGTCAAGGCTGTTGAGAATACGGCTGATGTTTGCGCTGTATTCTATGCTGTCTGTTGCGTGGAAAATGAGTTCCGGAACATGGCGAAGATGAAGTCTGTGACCAAGCTCTCGTCTGATAAAGCCCGATGCAGACTTTAAGCCCTTGACAGCTTCTTTTGCTCTGTCAAGTCCCTCAATTGCACTAACCTGTACCGTGCAGTATGAAAGGTCGTTTGTAACCTCAACTCTGACGATAGAGATAAACGCCTGCTGAACTCGTGGGTCTTTTAATTCTCTGAAAATAGCAGTAAGCTCTCTTTTGATGTCCTCTGTTGTTCTTTCAATTCTATGGCTTCCCATGCTATCACATCCTTTAGTTAAAAGTAAAGATTTGTGTAGGGGCGGATATTATCCGCCCGCCACAATCAATTTATTTGTTTAAACATATTTAATTTGATGTAATTAAAGTTGTGTACTCATTTTGCACGCAATGCGTGCAATCCGTATGCAACGCATACTGGCGGGCGTCCAATGAACGCCCCTACAACATTGTACAATTTATAAACTCTGATTTAATATACAATCTGTACCATTACTTGCGGGCGGATAATATCCGCCCCTACATCGGGAACGGCGGCTCGCCGTTACATTAGTCCCTGTATTCTTCGATTGTATAAACCTCGAACATATCGCCCTCTTTGAGGTCGTTAAATCTTTCAAGACCGATACCGCATTCGTAGCCTTCGTTTACTTCCTTGACCGCATCCTTAAATCTCTGGAGAGAAGCGATTGTATCCTCGGCAATAACAATACCGTCACGGATAACTCTTACGCTTGCGTTACGCTGAATCTTGCCGCTCTTTACATATGAACCTGCAATTGTGCCGACTGACTTAATCTTGATAACATTACGGCACTCTGCCATACCGAGAACAACTTCTCTTGTCTTAGGAGCAAGCATACCCTTCATAGCAGATTCAATCTCATTAATACAATCGTAGATTACGCTGTAAAGACGCATATCAACGCCTGCACGCTCTGCATTTTCTGCGGCAACTGCATCCGGACGAACATTAAATCCTACGATAATTGCGTTTGATGCCTCTGCGAGCATTACATCGGACTCGTTGATTGCACCTACTGCGCTGTGGATTACATTTACTCTTACCTCGTCATTTGAAAGTTTTTCAAGTGACTGCTTAACAGCCTCGGCAGAACCCTGTACATCGGCTTTAACGATAATCTGGAGTTCCTTGATTTCACCGAGTTTCATCTGGTCAAAGAGGTTGTCGAGAGTAACCTTAGTCTGTGCGTTAAAGAGTTCTTCCTTCTTAGCAGCCTTTCTCTGGTCAACAAGTGTTCTTGCAAGACGCTCGTCAGAAACTGCGTCAAATACATCGCCGCCAACAGGAACTTCGTCAAGACCTGTGATTTCAACAGGAACTGACGGACCTGCCTCTGTAACTCGTTCGCCCTTATCGTTTGTCATAACTCTTACACGGCCAACGCATGTACCTGCGATAATTGTATCGCCCTTGTGGAGTGTACCGTTCTGAACAAGTACGGTTGCGATAGGGCCTCTGCCCTTATCAAGTCTTGCCTCGATAACAGTACCCTTTGCGGCTCTGTCGGGGTTAGCCTTGAGTTCTTTCATCTCTGCAACGAGAGTAACCATTTCGAGAAGATCGTCAAGACCCTCTTTGGTCTTAGCTGAAACAGGAATACACGGTGTATCGCCACCCCACTCCTCAGGAATAAGCTCATGCTCTGTGAGCTGCTGCTTAACATTTTCGGGATTTGCGCCGACTTTATCCATCTTGTTTATAGCAACAATAACAGATACGCCTGCGGCTTTTGCGTGGTGGATAGCCTCAACAGTCTGCGGCATAATACCGTCATCAGCGGCTACAACGAGGATTGCAATATCAGTAACCTGAGCACCTCTTGCACGCATTGTTGTGAATGCCTCGTGTCCCGGTGTATCAAGGAATGTAACAGGCTTGCCGTTTACATTAACTCTGTAAGCACCGATATGCTGAGTGATACCGCCTGCTTCGCCGGCAGTTACATTTGAATGACGAATAGCGTCGAGGATTGAAGTTTTACCGTGGTCAACATGACCCATAACAACAACAACCGGAGCTCTCTCAACGAGATTTGCCTCATCATCTTCACTGTCATCAATAATCTGCTCTTCGATTGTAACAACAACTTCTTTTTCAACCTTTGCGTGGAACTCCATAGCGATAAGTGACGCTGTGTCAAAGTCGATTGTATCTGTTGCTGTTACCATTGTACCCATAAGGAAAGCCTTTTTAACAACCTCGGCAACAGTAGCCTTAAGTCTGAGAGCAAGCTCTGAAACTACGATTTCGTCAGGAATCTGAACTGTAATCGGCTTCTGCTTACGCTCAAGAGCAATACGATTAAGACGCTCCTGCTCTGTTTCACGCTTTTGTCTTCTGCCTTTCTGACGCTGGGTACGATTTGTGAACTTCTGCTTTTTAACAATGTTGTCTGTGCTTCTGCCCTTTGAGCTGTCGCTTGCAAGGTCATCATACTTCTGATTGTAACGCTCAACATCAACATTTGTTGCACGAGTGTCAATTACTCTGCGCTTGCGGGGAGCAGACTCCTCAATACTCTTTTCCTGAGTAATCTCAACTTTCTCCTGCTTTGGTGCAGGTTTTGTATCCTTATTATTAGGCTTTTTGTCGTTTTTATCAGTCTTTTTCTTCTGATTGTCAGCCTTTGCATTCTGCTTTGCAGGCTTTTCCTCCTGCTGTGGCTTGTTTTCAGCATCAAGCTTGCTGTTGCGTGCGGCAAAGTACTCATCAAAGCTGTCAACCTTGTTCTTCTTTGTGATTACATCAAAAATCACATCGAGTTCGCCCTCATCAAGTGTTGTCATTGTTTTCTTTGTTACACCGCAATATTTTTCGAGAATCTCGATAATTTCCTTGTTTGAAACTCCGAGGTCTGTTGCTGCATCTTTTACCTTATATTTTATCATACAATTCTCCTCCCAATTCGTTTTCAATAAGCTGTTCAAGCTTATTTGCAAAGCCTTTATCTTCGGTTGTCATAACTCCGCAGATTTTTCCGAGAGCAAATCCGATTTCTTCTTTGCTTCGGTTCATTGTCAATGTTTTTACATTACATTCATCAGCGGCTGTCTGCACGCTTTTCTTACTGCTCTTTGAAAAATCATTTGCAAAAATAACAAGCTTTGCCTTATTCTTTCGTATTGAGTCAATCGTCGTGTCGGCACCTGTAATCAGCTTGCCTGCTCTTCTGCAAATGCCAAGCAGCGACAAAATTCTATCGTTCATAAAAATCCTTTCGCCTACTCACCGTCTGCTGCGGCAAGCTCACTTTGCATCTGCTCATATACTTCATCGGGGATTTTACAGCTTAACGAGCGTTCAAAGCGGCGTGCCTTGCGAGCCTTTTCAAAGCAAGCAAGATTTCTGCACACATATGCGCCTCTGCCTGCCTTGCGACCTGTGAGGTCAAGCGAAATTTCGCCTTTTGCGATGACTTCACCGTTTTCATCCTTGGTGTCGGGTGCTTTGACAACACGGATAAGCTCACGCTTTTCTTTCATCTCTCCGCAACCCGTACATTTACGCAATGGCATTTTTCTTTGCTTCATAAAATCCCTCTCTGTTTAATCTGATTATTCTTCTGTTTTCTCTGAAACAACTGTTTCGTCTTTTGCACTTTCGTCAAGGTCGAGAACATCTTCAGACTTTTCTTCAGTCTTTGGTTCATCGTCCTCATCTTCGCCGTAGAAACCGCTTTCGGGACGGATGTCAATTCTCCAGCCTGTGAGTCTTGCGGCAAGGCGGGCATTCTGTCCCTTGTTGCCGATAGCAAGTGAAAGCTGACCGTCGGGAACTGTTACACGGCAGCTCTTTGTTTCTTCATCTGTAATTTCGACCTTGCAAACGCTTGCAGGGGAGAGAGCCGCTGAAATGTACTTTTCGGGATCATCACTGTAAAGAACGATGTCGATTTTCTCGCCGCCGAGTTCTTCAACAATCTTGTTAACACGAGCGCCCTTGTTACCGATACATGAACCGATTGCGTCAACATCGGGGTTTGAGCTGTAAACAGCCATTTTTGTACGACTGCCTGCCTCACGGGAAATTGACTTGATTTCAACAACGCCGTCATAAATTTCGGGAACTTCCTGCTCAAACAAACGCTTTACAAGGCCCGGATGAGTTCTTGAAATGATTGCGTGAGGACCTCTTTCGTTGTCCTTAACATCTGCAATGTAAACCTTAATATGGTCGCCCTCTTTGAGGTTATCATGACCGAGCTGTTCACTCTTTGGCAGAGTTGCTTCGCTCTTGCCGATTTTGATTGTTGCAACGCCTGACTTTGGATCAATTCTTTCAACTGTTGCTGTAACAATTTCACCGAGCTTGCTCTGGAACTCGATAAGAGTCTGACCCTTTTCGCCCTGACGGATGCCCTGACGAATAACATTTCTTGCAGAAGAAACAGATGTCCAACCGAGGTGCTTAGGATCAATCGGAACTTCGATCTCGTCACCGACAGCATACTTTTTTCTCTTGTTAATCTGCTGAGCCTCTTCAACAGTAACCTCAAAGTTAGGGTCAAAAACTTCGTCAACTACTGTTTTAACAAGCTTTGCGTCAAAACTGTTCTTTTCGGGATCAACCTTGAATACAACATTTTCATTACCGCCGTAGTAGTTCTTGCAGGCAACGGAAATTGCCTTTTCAATGTTCTGAAGCATATAGTCCATAGGAATGCCTTTTTCTTTTTCAAATGTTCTCAATGCCTCAAATAAATCTTTGTTAGTCATTTTCCAAATCATCCTTTTCTTATTTTTCGGTTATATCGTATATATCTAAATTGTGTTCAACTTTCAACATACTGTCGGCATATTAAAAATTTTTATTACACAAATCAATTTTGTTGTGGTGGGCGGATAATATCCGTCCCTACGGCTTGATTTGTGTTCAAACTGCAATTTTATTAATCAAAATCGTCAAGTTTAATCCATGCGGCATCTTTTTTATTGATAGTCATTTCATTCTCACCGCTGTGATCCTCAATTGTGACCATACCGTCGGAATAATCCTTTAAAACGCCTTTGAATTCTCTGCCTATGCCATCAATGGGGCGTAGCATCTTAACCATAATGTCTGCGCCGATAAACTGCATAAAATGTTCATCACGGATAAGCTCACGCTCAATGCCGGGTGAGCAGACCTCAAGACAGTACGCCTCTTCAATCGGGTCAAGCTCATCAAGAGGACCGTTGATTGCACGGGAAACATTCTCACAATCGTTAATGTCGATGCCTTCAGGCTTGTCAATGTAAACACGCAGAAAACGATCTGCACCTTCCTTGACATAACGCACATCCCAAAGTGAAAGTCCGAAACCTTCAACAATTGGCTGACAAAGTTCCCATACTTTTGATACGGTTACACCGCCTTTGCTTTTTGCCATAAATTCACTGCCTTCCTGTCTGCAAAACTGCCCTGTGCGAAATATTGCAGACAGATAAACCGCACCGAGGAACAAAGTGAAAACTAATAAATAAGGAGCGGGTTTGTTGCCCACTCCTTTAGCTTTCATTATTTACAAGAAAATTATAGCACCAAAACGGCTTATAATCAAGTGTTTTTCAAATCTTTTCGTATTTTTTACAAAAAAGTTTGAAAAAACATTTGAAATCACCGTGTAAATGTGTTATTATACTCCGTGGACACTTTACATCACGGTATTTTTATGATATAATCACCGTGGTTTTGCGACCGTGTAAAGTTTGTAAAAGTTTAGATTTTTATTATCAATGATTTGACCGTTGATATCCGAAACTTTTGCAGGATTAAAAACAGTTGCAAAAATTGATGATGATTATGTGTTAAAAAACTAAATATGCTGATATAGCTCAGTAGGCAGAGTGCGTCCTTGGTAAGGACGAGGTCACGGGTTCGAATCCCGTTATCAGCTCCAAAAA
>CACXEX010000212.1 GCA_902766775.1 uncultured Ruminococcus sp.
ACCTTGCGAGGCGGTTTTTCGGTATTCGGAAACTGATGAACGGGAGTCTGCGAAGCCTCTTTCTTTTCTTTGGTTTCGGTCTTTTCCTTTGGCTTATCCTCGGGAATGTCGATATCTATGGTATGGTAGCTTTTAATTTCAGCCTCGTCACGAAACTGGTCAACCTCTCCGAGCACTTCGCCCGAAAATTCTGTATTTTCATCATACTCAGGTGTGAGGGTAACTATCTTATTTTCTTCCTCGGCGGCTTTTTTCTTTGCCTCCTCATACTCACGCTTGGCTTTTTCGGCTTTTTCCGCAGCCTTTTTTTCAGCCTCTGCTTTAAGCTGTTCGGGAGTTACAAGGTCATCGTCATTTCCGTCCATTATAAGCTCTGCCTGCATTGTGGCGGCAGTCTTATCCCCGACTATTGAGTTTGAAGTATCAGGTTCGGATTCATCAAGCGGATTTGTATTTTTTAACCTCGGCTTTTTATCGGCATTGCTGAAAATCTCTTCAATCTTCGGCTTTGCACGGTATTTCTGTGCCGTCTGCTCCATTCGCTCCTGATCGGCAAGATAGTGGGTTTCTTCGAGTATGCTCTCGATTTCAAGCTCTTTAAGCCTGTCCTTGTCCATATCAGCCAAAGCATTCACTCCTTTTTATTTACTCTCGAGTAGATAGTTAGATTTATTAAAAAACTATATAACCCGAGCACTACTCTCTCTGTTTTCTTTACTTTAATTTAACTTTACGTTCAAACATATTGTTGTTTAATTTGTTGAAAATAACATAGTTACATTTATCATATATTTTATGTAACATAACTTACGTACGATTAATTGCGGGCGGATAATGACCTCCCGTCTGAAATATAGTCGCAATGCGTTGTGCATAAATGCACTGCCTTTTGCTCATTATTTCAGACAGTGCTTTGCTCCCTTTATCCGCCACCGGCGGCGGTCGCAAGGCTACCCCTACGCATAAATTATACGAATAATTTCAATTTTATATTATCTGTTCTTCATCGCTTTATACATCAAAATTCCTGCGGCAACTGACGCATTAAGCGAATTAATTTGGCCCTTCATAGGCAATGACACAATTACATCGCACTTTTCACGGACAAGCCTTGAAATACCCTTGCCTTCGTTGCCGATAACAATTGCGCACGCGCCGGAAAAATCACATTCGTCATAATCTGTGCCGTCCATATCTGCGCCATAAACCCACACGCCTTTTTCTTTGAGTTCATCAAGTGTAACGGCAATGTTGGTTACCCTTGCAACACGCATATATTCAATTGCGCCTGCCGATGCCTTGGCAACGGTGTAGCTTAAACTTGCACTTCTGCGTTTTGGGATAATAATTCCGTGAACGCCTGCACATTCTGCGGTTCTGATTATTGCACCGAGGTTGTGCGGATCTTCAACCTCATCAAGCACAACAATAAACGGAGCCTCGCCCTTGCTTTCGGCATATTCGAGGATATCGTCAACTGTTGAATAATCTTTTGCCGCCGCAAATGCGACAATGCCCTGATGAGTTGCCCCGCCGCTCACATAGTCAAGCTTTGTGCGGTCAACTTCCTTAACGGGGATTTTTTTGTCACGGGCTTTTGCAAGAATTCCCACAATCGCACCGCTCTTTTCGCCCTTTGCCACAAGAATTTTGTCAATCGGGCGGTTACTGCGAACAGCCTCGCTTACAGGATTTCGTCCTGCAATTACATCGGGCTTCTGTTCTGTATTTTCAAATTTTTCGTTTTTCATCATAAATCAGCCTTATTCGGTTTTTCTTTTTATTTTCGGTGTCTGCATAAGACACACTTTTTCATAATACCGCCTATAAAGGCGGTGACACACACATCTTGATTATAACATATAAATTGAAATTGTTAAATACTTTTATTCTAAAAAATCAAACTCTGTACAATGTATCAAGAGCAATCGCTCCCGAGTCGATGTATTCGGGGATTATGCCGTACATTCCCGTTTGGATATCTTCAAAAAATATCATATGCGGAGGGAACACGGTGAAACTGCAGTACACGGCAATCAAAAGTAACATCATAAATACGCAGGGCAAAAACAACTGTTCAATCTTTTTTTCACCGTATTCGAGCCTTGCACTGAGTGCAAATGCGGAAAAGCACACGGCAATTGCACAAATGAACCTTGGCAGACTTGCACTTTCAACACCGAGTGCGTAGATTATCAGATATGACAAAAGGCAGAATATTCCGACAAACCACAGTGAAATTATTCTTGCCGCTGCAAAACGGTGAAATCCCGAACGTTTTCCAATTGCCTCAACAAGACTCCAAACAAGGTAGGACAGCATAACAATCTTGGTCTGTTCCCACATACTGTCGTTTACTGCACCAAAGAAAATTCCGAGCAATGCACCGTTTGTCAACGAATAGAGATTTTTGAACACAATTATCATCAGGGGCACTACAACAAGCCCCCAAAGTCTCATTTTCACGGTTTCCTTTTTCATAAAACACACCTCGCCGATGTATTTTATGAAAAATTATTGTCATATATTACCTTGCAATGTTTTGTTTCACAGAAATTTTTGTTTTATTAAATCACAAATTTGCGATTTATTTTTCTATTTTTGAACTTATACTTTCTGTATAACTTAACATTTTAAACATCAATGTGGAAAACTATGTTGAAAGTGTTGAAAGTGATGTTAAAAAATCCCGATGATAGACGAAGTTTACAAACTTGTAACTTTTAACATTGAAAAAATGAGTTTTCCACATTTCGGAAACAAGTTTGTAATGTGGAAATTCGATTACATTCTGTATAATGTGCGTGTCAAGGGTTATTTTTTATGTTTTTTCAACATTTTATTAACGCAGGAAATGTCCCATAAAATCAAAAAAACAGGCACACAACCGTGTACCTGTGAATTTCCGAATAAATTGTAGGTTTTTTCAGTTTCTTAGAAGATGAATCGCCGTCTCAGCTTTTTCAATAATTCTCAAATCATTGTCATATGAGCACATTTTTCGTGCCTGTTGCAAATCTACCCAAATATAACTGTCAATTTCCTCTTCCTGAATTTTGACATTGTCTGTAAATGCCTGAGCAAGGAAAAAGACAACCCGTTTGCGAATTTTACCGAAAGGGCAGTATTCGCTGATTTCACGAAAACCCTTTTCAATTACAACATCAAGGCCTGTTTCCTCTTTAATTTCACGGATAGCCGTCTGATGTTCGTTTTCGCCCTCCTCAATGTGACCTTTCGGAAAGCTCCAATACCTGCCGTTGCTGTTCTTGACGAGCAGAATTTTAGTATTCTGCCTGCTTTTATAGAAGATAACCGCACCGCAGGACTTTTCATAAAGGCACACGATGCTCTTAAGCTTTATATTTTTCAGCTTTGAAAGCACCTGCCGCAGCTCGGGTTCATAGAACACCTCACCAAAGTGTGATACTATCGGTCGTTCGCCGTCAAGGCCGTCAAATTCGGCAACAGCAACAACAATGCCCTCGAAATATTCTGTCACGGGTTTGTGCGAAATCACATACGCACTTTTACAGCGTACCGATCCGGAGGTAATTTGTGCCGAATAAAGCTTGTCGCTGATTTTTCCAAACACATTTACCTTCACGCTGTCTGCTATCATCGGCATACACCTCCTTCCACAAATTTATCCGATATAATATCAGTTAAAAAGGCCGCTCATACTGTCAAGCTGAACCTGAGTGTTTGCACTCATTACACCGTTCATAAAGAGTACCTCATCAATTCCGTTTGTCTTGCAGTAATCAACAAGATTCTGATTGAAATATCTGAAATCAATAACATGAACTTCTTCATAGTCGTATGTAAGATACGGAACGAAGGCGTTGCCGTAGCTTTCCTTTACAACGGCAATTTTCTTGCCTGCTGTTGCATTCTCGGAACTTGACTTAAGAACAGTAAGGGCATTATCTCCCATAATGAACACGCCGTATGTGTTTGAACCGCCCTCTGCGGCTGAGTAATACGGACTGTCATAGCTTGCAGTAGAACCGTCTGCCTGTGTGATATCCATTGTTACACTATAAGGGAATTTCCAGTAGCTTACTGTGTCGCTGTCAAGACCGTCTGCTGAATTTGTAAACGAACCTGTAAAGCCATCAATCTTCTCCTCTGTACAATCGTCAAGTGAAAGAACGGGCAAATCGTTTGTATCGGCAAATGCTGTGTAAGCATAGTATGCACCGAGTCCTGTCCAATGGTGGTCGCTCTTGAAGTAGATATAATCCGTGTTGTGCTCAGCAAGGCGATTGTAACAGTTAATCGGAGTTACCTTGTCAGACAAAGCCGCATAGGCAGCCTTGATGTTGTCTGCCTGTGAAGTTGACGGAGCGTCGCTGTCCTTGAGTCTTTGCGGAAGTCCCATTTCTGTATGGTTAGGAACAATCATATCGTAAACCTTTACGGAACTGCCAAACTTATCTGCAAAGCCGTTGATTGTCTTAGCATAGTTCTGTGCTCTTGCATCATCACTACCGAACAATTCGTAGCCGGTTTTGTTCCACACATAAATGCTGTAAGCAAGAGTACCGTTTGTATTATCGTCCTTAATGGTTGGCGTCATAAAGTATGTAGGTGAAAGCTCATCCTTTGCACTTACAGCCACAGGCTTTGTCGCCTCATCTTTGGATGCGGTTGTTCCGACTGTTCCTGTCGGGACGGTAGCAAGTGCGTCGTCCTTTGAACAGCTTTTGAAGATTGAGGTCAAAATAAGAATAATAACAATCAGAATTACCGCTGCACTTGCAACAATAATAATTCTGTTTCTTGTTCTTTTTCTGTTTTTCCTTCTCCTGACAGGTCTTCTGCCCGAGTGCTGTGATGACGGCCTTGCAGCATAGCTTGCAGGACGGCGCTGTTGCTGTCTGCGGCGATACTCACGGGTATCAATGCTGTCATCGAAATTATCAAGGTCAAAATAATCATAATCATTTCGTCTGCTCATAGTATTTACTCTCC
>CACXEX010000213.1 GCA_902766775.1 uncultured Ruminococcus sp.
ATCAATGTGAATAACCTTGTCAACCCATTCGGGCAACAGACTTGAATAAAAAAGTCTTGCAAATGTGCTGATATTCCATCTTCCGATATTGATTGATGAGTTTGTCAGCTTTTCAATATCGGAAATGGGAATAAAAGTAATCTGACGGTCAAATTTTTGGCACATTGTTGAGAATTTGTCTTTGTTTTCCTGTGACATACCGTTTTCAATCAGGAAAATATTTAGTTCGTCAACAGACCTATTGTTTTCAAGCAGGGAATACATTGATATTCCCGCAACCATTGAGTAGCTGTCCGAACTTGAATAAACTACATTCATTTTACCCTCCGGGGCTTATATACTAAAACTTATTTAAGGTACTTTTCCTCATATTCTTTGAATGACTGGAGATTTTTGTCCTTGTCGGCAATAATAAGATTTTCAATACCGCCGATTTCATCAAACGGCCATTCAACACCGAAATCCGGATCGTTGTACATAATGCCGTCATCATACTCGCCGTAGAATTTTTCACCGCATTTGTATGAAACAACAGACGGTTCAAGCACAAGATAGCCGTGTGCAAAATGTTCGGGAACATATAGCTCATTCATATTTTCTTCGGAAAGGTAGAATCCCTGCCACTTCTTAAATGTAGGTGATTCGGGACGGAGGTCAACGATAACATCATAAACCTTACCTTTAATGCATCTTACAAGCTTTGCCTGCTCGTGTACACGCTGAAAATGAAGTGCACGGATTACGCCCTTGTGAGAAACTGTGTAGAAAACCTCGGCAAGATTATGTTCAAGACCGTTTGCCTCAAAAACCTCTTTTGAGTAATCCTTTATAAAAGCACCTCTGATGTCGGTTGCACAGAACGGTTTGATGAGGTATGCTCCTTCAAAGTCTGTATTGCAAAATTCAAATTTCTGTATCATTAAAATACACCTTACTTCTAAAAATTAATCGAGTGATTTAAGCCATTCCATTGTTTTTGAAACACCCTCGGCAAAAGAAACTGACGGCTTGAAGTGGCAGTCGGTTTCAATGTCGGTTGTATCAAATGTTTCAATCGGCATATTGACGCCTGTAAACGGAACATCACCGAAAATTGCCTCTGCATTTGGAGCAAGCGCCTGCTGCATTTCAAGAATAAATTCCTTAAGCGGTCTTGCGTTTCCGCTGCCGATAGTATATTCCTTGTTAGCTTTGCCGTATTCTCCGATTGCCTCAAATGCCTTTGCAACATCATCAATGTAGATGAAGTCGTAGTTCTGGGTTGCGGCGGTAAACTGCAACGGTTCATTGGCAATAATTTTGCGGATTGTGGAATTTACAAAACGGGGTGAAAGTTCACCGACACCGTATGCATTGGTGATGACTGCCCAGCAGAGGTCAATTGAAAGGCTGTTTGCAATCGGTTTGCAAATTGCTCTTGCAATCAGCTTGCCCGCACCGTAAATGTACGGAAGTCCGGGCTTGCTCTCTTGTGTGTAAACTGCCGTGTAGGTTTCTTTTTCCATTATTGAACCGGCATTTACGAACTTCTTGCACTGCATACCGTCTGCCGTTCTGAGCGCACGAGCGGTCCACAGAGCGTTTTGTAGTTGAATATTTTCATCGCATCTGAGAGGTCCTGCCGAACCAACCCATGCGAAGTGATAGAAAACATCAATATCACGATCGGAAATCTTATCAGCCAAAGTTTCAATCTCATCGAGTTCGCAATACACAATTTCAATGCCGCTGAGATTCTTTATGTTATCAATATTTTCCTTTTCGTCCTTAACAACGGCAAAAACCTTTACACCGTCGGCACAAAGTCTTTTGCAGACATTTGAACCGATAAAACCGTTTGAGCCTGTTACAATTGCCTTTTTCATAAGTAAACCTCTTTTATATTTCGCCATATGATTATTTCAGAAACTCTTTAATCTGTCGATCCATACAGCCTCTTACATCGCCGTTTTCCATATAACAACGCGACCATTCGACCGTTTTTTTCACTGCCTCATCAACATGCCAATGAGGTTTCCAGCCAAAAACAGCCTTGAGTTTTGAGCAGTCAAGCTTGAGAAAATTAGCCTCGTGGACTGCGTTCTTTTCACTTTTGTTAATCCATTTAATGTTGCCTGCGTATTTTACGAACAGGTCAACAAGTTCGCCTGTTGTAACGCAGTCGCACTCATCGGGCCCTACATTATAATAGTCGGCAAACTTAATGTCCTCGTACTGAGCCTTTGCAATCATAAGATACGCATAAAGCGGTTCGAGAACATGCTGATATGGTCTTGTGGAATGCGGATTGCGCACAATAATATCCTCGCCCTTTTCCAAAGCCCTTACGCAGTCGGGAATAATTCTGTCATTTGCAAAATCTCCGCCGCCGATAACATTGCCCGCTCTTGCTGTGGAAATTGCCGTTCTTCCGTCGGCAAAAAAAGAATTTTTGTAGCTGTGGGTTACAAGTTCCGAACAGCTTTTGCTGTTTGAGTACGGATCAAAGCCGTCAAGCGGTTCGCTTTCACGATATCCCCATTGCCATTCCTTGTTTTCATAAACCTTGTCGGTTGTAACATTGAGAAACGATTTCACACAATTTGACTGCCTTACGCACTCAAGAATGTTGACTGTTCCCATAACATTTGTTTCATATGTATATGCAGGCATTTTGTAGCTGTCACGCACAATCGGCTGAGCCGCAAGATGAAGTACAATCTCAGGCTGTGCCTCATCAAATGCCTTTTTAAGCGAATCAAAATCACGGATATCTCCGATAACCGACTTTACATCGCTTTCAATATTTGCAATTTCAAAAAGTGACGGTGAGGTCGGCGGATTAAGCGAATAACCCGTTACCTCTGCACCGGCATTGGCAAGCAGTTTGCAGAGCCAACTGCCCTTGAAACCTGTGTGTCCCGTAATGAACACTCTTTTACCTTTATAAAAATCAAGCATCATTCCGACCACACTTTCCACGGAGCAGTACGGTCGTTCCAAAGTTTTTCAAGACGCTCTTTGTCACGCAATGTATCCATACACTGCCAGAATCCGTTATGCTTGTAGCACATAAGCTGACCTTCTCTTGCAAGCTGTTCCATAGGCTCACGCTCAAACATAATCGTGTCGTCCTTTACATAGTCGAGTACCTTTGGTTCAAGTACCATAAAGCCTGCGTTAATCCAGCCTGAGTCAACGTCGCTCTTTTCACGGAACGCCTTTACTTCGCTTTCGGGTGACAAATCAAGCACACCAAATCTGCTTTCGGGTTTTACAGCTGACATTGTTGCAAGCTTACCGTTCTTTTTGTGGAATTCAAGCAAAGCGTTGATATCAACATCGGAAACACCGTCACCGTATGTCATAAAGAACGGCTCATCTCCGATAAAGTCACGCACTCTTTTAAGTCTGCCGCCTGTCATTGTGTCAAGACCTGTATCAACAACCGTAACCTTCCACTTTTCGGCTCTCTTGTTATGGACAATGATTTTATCATCCTGGGTAAAGTCAAAGGTGATGTCGGATGTGTGAAGGAAATAGTCGGCAAACCATTCCTTGATTACATGCTGTTTGTATCCTGCACAGATTATGAACTCGTTCACACCGTAGTGAGTGTAGAGTTTCATAATGTGCCACATAATAGGCATTCCGCCGATTTCAATCATTGGTTTCGGTTTAAACTGGGATTCCTCGGAAATTCTCGTTCCGTATCCTCCGGCAAGTATCACGGCTTTCAAAGCATAGCCCCCTTAAACAGCACCCTCACCTTTGAAAACAGAGGTGATAGTTTTGAGAATAATTTTTAAGTCAAAGCAGACAGAGCGGTTCTTGACATAGCAAATCTCCATTGCCCTTCTGCGTGTGTATGTAGTACAGCTTCTGCCGTTTGCTGCCCAGAAACCCGTAAGTCCCGGCTTTACGCTCAAAAGCATATCACGGTAGTTGCCGTAAATTTCCGTTTCAACCTCCATTACGGGCCTTGGTCCAACGATAGAAAGGTCTCCCTTAAGAATGTTGAAAAGCTGGGGCAATTCGTCAAGACTTGTTTTTCTCATAAATTTGCCCACTTTTGTAACCCTTGGGTCATTTTCAAGCTTAAAATTTTTTTCGTACTCAGCCTTTTGTTCGGGAGTAAAATGCTTGATAAGATCTTCGGCGTTCGTTACCATACTTCTGAATTTATAGATTTTTAGAGTTTTTCCGTTCTTGCCGACACGCTTGTGTGCAAAGAAAACGGGACCTTCGCTTGTCGCCTTAACTGATATGGCAAGTCCGATGAAAACAGGCGAAAGTACTATAAGTGCGAAAAAAGAGCATATTATATCGAATAACCGTTTAATAAAATCATAAACAGGTTTTTCTTTAACTTTATGTCCGTGAGATACCGCATTTTGTTTGGTGCTACTTACTACGGATTCCATTTTCCCCTCCGTGGGCAAGGATTAAATAACCCCAAAGGTGCCCGATAGTTTTGTTAATTGAGTCAGAATTACTCTTTTGCGGATGATTTGTAATATCCGCCGTATCTTGAGTAATAACCCTTGCCCTTGCGGGTTTCGTGAGGCTTAACTCGGTTAAGTATAACGCCGATGATTTTTGCGTTTGTTCTTTTTATTACTTCAACCGTTCTTGCAAGTTCGGGGTATGTTGTTGAGTTGTTTCTTGCAACAATAACAACTCCGTCCGAAGCCTTCATAATCGGAAGTGCGTCAATAACAACGCCAATCGGCGGTGTGTCAAATATAATATAGTCAAACTGCTTTTCAAGAGTTTTGATGAGATCCGACATCGACTCGCTGGCAAGAAGCTCTGACGGGTTTGGCGGAATAGCACCGTATGTAATAGCCTTGAGATTCTCAATTTTTGTGTCTTTTACAATATCTTCAAAAGAACATTCCTCATTGAGGTAGTTTGTAAGACCGGGAGTAGGAGTAATTCTTAGCGCCGTATTTACTCTCGGACGACGAAGGTCACATTCGACAACAATAACCTTTGTGCCAACCTGCTGAGCGAGAGCAGAGGCAACATTGATTGATGTAACTGTTTTGCCCTCACCTTTTGTTGAAGAGGTGAACGCAACCTTTTTACAACCTTTTTTAAAAATTGAGTAGGCTATATTTGTTCTTGCGGTTTTGTATGATTCCCTTACCTGAAAGCCAAGAGCCTCGGTATCAATTGAACGGTCAATTTTAGTCTTTTTCATTACAGTTTCACTCCTTTAATTAGTAGCTTGAATCGTAGTCACCGTACTTTTTCTCGGCTGCTTTTTGATTTGAAAAGTATTCAAAATCGGGAATAGCCGCAAGCAGCGGAAGGTCGAGAACGGTTGTCATTTCCTCGTTGTACTTGATTTTAACATCAAGGAAGTCACGAACAAATGAAATGATGAGTGAAATAATAAGACCTGCCACAAAGGCGATCATAACATTTCTTGAAACGTTAGGCGATGTCGGAGCTTTCGGAACAGACGCCTTGTCAACAATTTTGAGCTTAGCGTTGTCCTTTACATTGGCAATAGTCTTTGGTGCTATTTTTGCAATTGCGTCACCTATGCTTTTGGCCTCGGAAGGACTTTCCGAATGAACCGACGCCTTGAACACCTCGGTATCTTCAATGCTTTCAAATTTAATCATGGATTTGAGCTGTGAAGCAGTATATTTTTCGTTGAGCGCCTCGGAAACCTCGTTGTAAAAAGTGCTTGAGTCAAGCAGCTCGATGTATGTAAGAACAAGATTCTTGGCGTAGTTGATACTCTGATAATCATCGTAAGCCGACTGGCTTTTGTAGTTGGTTTCAACATAGAGCTTAACGGTTGATGTGTATGACTTTGGAATAAAGAAAGTTGTTACAAAATAAGATGCAACGGCACACAAAAGTGAAATCACCGCAATAAATACAATATTTTTCTTGATAATTCTCGTTATGTCCTTGAATGTTATCTCCATTAATTTACTCCTCCCGGCTTTTGATTGCACAACACATTTCGGGTGCAGAATAACGCATTATTCGGCACAAAAGTATCGTGGACCGAAAACAGCACAAAAGCACAAAATTCTTTAAAACATGACATATCTATTATATTTTAAATCAATAAAAAAATCAATATGACAAAAAAATCAATATAAGATAAAAGCACGACTTTTTTGCAATTATTGCTTTTACAAAAATGTGATATTTATGTAAAACTGACATAAAATGTATGATATCTTGGTTCAGATTAGACAATCAGCACATAAAAAGCGCTACAAAATATTGTTGTGACTAAAACGATAAAAAAGTAAACAAAAATAAGGTGAATAACCGATAAATTTTCTACTCATATATTAGTATGTCAGAATATTATTTTAAAGCGACAAAAAGAGGCATTATATTGTGATAAAGGCTATTCTACGCATATTTTAACGCACTGACCTTCATAATATACGGACGGTTGTTTAAATGAATATTTATGAAAAAAAGTGCGAAAAACGAATAAAAATACAATTTTAATATAGTGCAAACAATGCCTTATAATTACCAAAAACGGCATAATGCACAACGAAAACAGAGGTTTTGGCAAAAGGATTGTAGTTTTCCTAATATAACAAAAATTTATAACAAAATGCTTTACAAAACCCGAAATGTGGTGTATAATACTGTACAAAGAAGTTAAATGGTGAAGTTTTCCATTGTACACCCTGCATTTTGTTTTAGGTTGCAGACGCGTATATTTGCTGATGAATCCGTGAAGCTTCTTGCTGATGAAAACAAAATAAATACAAGGTGGTATGAACTATGAAAAAGTTATCAGCAATGTTAGTAGCATTCATCCTTGTTGCAGCAACTGCTTTCACTGCTTTTGCAGCAGGAATCAACGACAGCGAACAGGCTGTCCTCAACGAACTCAAGACATCTGTTAAGATGAACGGTTCTGAGATGGTTATTCCAAGCGAGTTTGTAAACCAGGCTGAAAACTACTTTAACACAATTGATATGACAGCAGATGAGTCTTCTGAGATTATTTCAATCCTCAAGAAGGGCGAAAGCTTCCTTGAGAACTCAGGTGCTTCAAACATCGCAGATCTTACATTTGCTCAGAAGCAGACACTTCTTGCTTACGGTAAGGAAATTGTTGGTGTTATTGATATGACAATGTCATATGACACATCTTCAAAGAAACTTACAATTTACGGTAAAGACGGTAAGGTTGCATTCTGTGCTGTTCCTACACTTACAAAGGCCGGCAAGATTCAGGATAACGATGTTATCAAAACAACAGGTGCTCAGGCTAACTTCGGCGGCATTATCGCTGTTTCAGCTGTTGCATTTGTAATGGTAGCAGGCGGTGCTTTTTACCTCGTAAAATCTAAAAAAGAAAGAGCTTGATTCTAATGTCTGATAAAAAAATCAGACACGGTCATAAATCAAAGAATGGGAAGAGTTTTATAATTCTTCCCATTATCTTTTGTCTTGTAACATATCTTGTGCTGTATTTGGCTTTTGTTCCATCCTTTTCACCCGTGATTTCAGCAGTGGGTATGTTCTTTTCGGACAACGAAAAGGATTATTCAACAGAGTACGATAATATTTTTGTGCCCGTGTCAGAAAATTCAACTGTTCCTACCGTTACCAAGAAAGACGCAGACGGTAAGGAAAAAACTTATGTAAAGAGTGATTCCGTACAGTACCCTAACTATGGCAACTTGTTCGGTGAACTCATAATTAACGATTGTGATGTCGATGCAAACCTCTTTTTCGGAGATAACGATGTTGCACTCAGAAACGGCGTTGGTATTTATGCCGGAAGTTTTGTTCCCGGTTACGGCGGAACAATTCTTGTTGCAGGTCATAACAACACATATTTTAACGGTCTTAAAAACGCTAAGCTCGGCCAACAGGTTGAAATCAAAACAAGCTACGGTAACTATGTTTACGAAATTACCGGAACTGCCATCAAAAAGGCAACCGACAGGTCGGCGTATGACCTTTCTGCAAATTATGAAAATCTCATAATGTACACCTGCTATCCGTTTGATGAGCTTGGCCTTACAGCGCAGAGATTTTTTGTTTATGCAAAGTTAGTATCGGGCACTCCGATAGACAAGGAGGCGGACTGATATGAATTCTAAGATAAGACACATTATTTACGGAATAATTTCGTTCGTCCTCTCGTTTGTGCTGTTTTTACTGTCGTTTGCTGTAATGTTGCAGTCAACTATACTCAATCCCTCGTATATTATGGATAATATGAATACGAGCAATTACTTTATTGACAAGCGTGATGAAATCAAGAAAAGTCTTGTTGACCTTGGTTATGCGTCAGGTCTTGACGAAAGTTTTTTTGAGAATGTCGTTGATGAGGTAACAATTCACGACAACACTCAAGCATACCTCAACAGCTTTTATTCGGGTGAAGAGGCGAAAATCGACACAACCGCATTCAAACAGAAATTCAACAGTGAACTTGACAGCTATATAAGCAAGAACAACCTCAAGGTGGCAGGCGGTTCAAGCCGTGAGTACCTTATTAATAAGGCTGCGAGCATATATGCGTCGGCACTCAGAATTCCTCTGTTTACAACGCTTTCTACATACCTTGTTGCTATGAAAAATATGATGCCGTTGATAATCGGCGGCCTTGTTGTTCTTGCGGCAGTGCTTTGTATAATTATTATTTTCACAAATCGTTGGAAACACAGAGCTGTAAGATATATTTGTTACGCAACTTCGGGAGCCTTCCTTACTGTCGGAATAATCCCTGCCGTGTTGTTTTCAACAGGATTTATAAATAAGATTAATATTGATTCAAGAGCGTTCTATAACCTCTTTGTCCAGAGTATGAACAGTATTCTGATTGCGCTTGCGGTTTGTTCGATTGTTTTCCTCATAATTTCAGTCGGACTTTTCTTCCTGCACAAGAGTATGCGCAGACACGCAAGTGAAGACTAATGCATTTGGTAAAATACCAAATGCAGGTAAAAAGTAAAAGTGAATAGTTAAAAGTTTACGGAAAATGAATTGCATCAGTTGCCCTAATAAGGCACTGATGCAATTTTTGTTATATGTGTAAATGAAAAACACGGTCGGAATCCTTGTGGGAAAACCGACCGTGTCGTTTTTTATGAATTAATCATTAATATTGTAAAATCGTTTTGCGTTGTCGCAGGTGATTTGTAAAAGTTCCGAAATGCTCATATTACGCAGAGATGCAATTTTTTCTGCGGCATAGACAATCATTGAACTGTCGCAACGCTTGCCGCGGAACGGCACCGGTGCCATATAAGGGGCATCGGTTTCAAGCAGAAGTCTGTCCAACGGAACTTCCGATGCAACTTCAAGGCTGTGACGGGCATTTTTGAATGTAACAACACCGCCGAGACTTATGTACATTCCCATACGAACCGCCTCACGCATAAGCTCAACACTGCCGGAAAAGCAGTGAATCAGCGCATTCGGCTTGTACTTTCTCAAAAGGTCATACACATCGCCATGTGCCTCACGGTCGTGAACTATGAGCGGCATTTCAAGGTCAAGTGAAAGCTTGATTTGCTCCTCAAAAACACGCTTTTGCAAATCTTTTGGGATGTCCCAATGGTAATCAAGTCCAGTTTCGCCGATTGCAACAACCTTTTTGTGCTTTGAAAGCTTTGCAAGCTGTTCAAGATAATTGTCGGGAATATTTTCGAGATTTTCGGGATGAAATCCGACTGCGGCATACATAAAATCAAACTTTTCGGCATATTCAATGCAGGTTTTCGCAGTTTCAAGGTCAACGGCATTGTTGACAATTCCGCACACACCCTTTGCGTGAATGTTCTCCAAAAGTTCAAAACGGTCATCGTCAAACCATTTGTCATCATAATGTGCGTGTGCATCGAAAATGTTGTTGTAAAGTGACATCGGTATATCTCCCTAAGATTATGGGCGGTCATTGACCGCCCACATTGAAATATTGTACGGATAATTGTCGTGTTACGCTCGGGCATTGATAGTCTTTAATTTATCAAACTATCTACACGAACAGGGAACGGCGGCTCGCCGTGCGGGCATTGATAGCCTTTAATTTATCAGACTATCTACACGGACAGGGAATGGCGGCTCGCCGTCTATCTACATGAACATAAATTAACAGATTTTTGAGCCGACAGGCATATCGTCAACAAAAACAACCTTTAAATCGTCCCCGTGAACTGCAGAAAGAATCATACCGCAGCTTTCAACACCGCAAAGCTTTGCAGGCTTGAGGTTCTGAACAAGGATAATCTTCTTACCAACGAGCTCCTCGGGCTTGTAGTAGTTTGCAATACCGCTGACAACGGTTCTGTCCTTTACACCGTCAAAAATTGTGAACTGCAAAAGCTTTTTGCTCTTCTTAACGGGTTCGCAGGTCTTAACCTCACAAACACGGAGGTCAACCTTTGAAAAATCATCAATGCCAATCTGTGCAACACCCTCAAGTTCTTCACGGAGCGCCTTTGTTTCTTCGCTTTCTCCCTCGTTGTTCTTGATTATGCTGTTGAGCTCTTCAATTTCCTTTTCAACATCAATTCTCGGGAAAAGAGCCTCACCCTTGTGAACTGTAACATCAGCAGGAAGAACACCAAACTTGTCGCAGTTTTCGTAGCTTGCACACTTTTCACAAGCACCAATCTGCTCAAGAGCCTTTGGCATTGTTGTAGGCATAAATGCTGAAAGAAGGGTGCAGGCAATGCGGATTGCCTCAAGAAGGTTGTAGAGAACTGTTGCAAGTCTTGCCTTCTTTGTTTCGTCCTTTGCAATAATCCACGGAGCGGTTTCATCAATGTACTTGTTTGCACGAGAAACAAGCTTGAAGATTTCGGCAAGTGCGTTCTGAAGCTGAGTCTTGTCCATAAAATCGTCAACCTTTGCACGGAGCGATGTTGCAACCTCAATAAGGTCATCGTCAAATTCACCGCTCTCACGCTCTGTCGGAAGTGTGCTGCCAAAATATTTCTGAACCATTGCAACTGTTCTTGAAACAAGGTTGCCAAGACCGTTTGCAAGGTCGGAGTTGATACGGTTAATCATAATTTCGTTTGAGAATGAGCCGTCTGCGCCGAGAGCCATTTCACGCATAATGTGATAACGGATAGCGTCAGCGCCGTAACGCTCGCCGAGTACAAACGGGTCAACAACATTGCCGAGTGACTTTGACATCTTCTGTCCGTTGAAAGTAATCCAACCGTGAACGGCAAGATGTTTTGGAAGAGGAAGGTCAAGAGCCATAAGCATTGCAGGCCAAATGATAGCATGGAAACGCATAATGTCCTTTGCTACCATATGAACATCGGCAGGCCAGTATTTGTCAAATTCGTCAAATTTTTCATTCTTGTAGCCGAGAGCGGAGATATAGTTTGAAAGTGCGTCAATCCAAACATAAACAACATGTTTGTCGTCAAATGTAACGGGAATACCCCATTTGAAAGTTGTTCTTGATACGCAGAGGTCCTCAAGGCCCGGCTTGATAAAGTTGTTTACAAGCTCAACCGCTCTTGTCTTTGGCTGTAAGTAATCTGTTTCTGTGAGAAGTTTTTCAATTCTGTCGGCAAACGGTGACATCTTGAAGAAGTAAGCCTCTTCCTTTGCCTCTGTAACTTCTCGTCCGCACTCGGGACATTTGCCGTCAATAAGCTGGCTTTCTGTCCAGAAACTTTCACAAGGTGTGCAGTATTTGCCCTTGTATTCGCCCTTGTAGATGTAACCCTTGTCATACAGTTCCTTGAAAATCTTCTGAACTGTTTCAATGTGGTAATCGTCTGTTGTGCGGATATATCTGTCATAGCTTATGTTCATAAATTTCCATAAGCCTTTGAATGTCTTTACAATTTCGTCAACATACTCTTTGGGAGTAACACCCTTTTCGGCAGCCTTCTGTTCAATTTTAAGGCCGTGTTCATCCGTACCTGTAAGGAACATAACATCGTATCCCTGCATTCGTCTGTAACGGGCGATAGAGTCGCACGCAACGGTGGTGTAGCAATGACCGATGTGGGGATTGCCTGACGGATAGTAAATAGGCGTTGTAATGTAAAATGGTTTTTTCTGACACATAGTGTAGTCCTCCCTTAAATTCAGCAAATGAGCTGTAACTATAATTATACCAATTATTGCATATGATTTCAAGGGTTCATAGGATAAATGGAAAATTGTTAATGTCCGCATATTTATTGTATTGACAGTTACTGCGTTAAGCTTGAGCGGTTTTCAACACTGTATTGTTTATACAAAAACAAAGACTGCCCTTTATGAGCAGTCTTTGAAATTTGAAATTTGATGTGCAGTTATCTGTTATCCGAAAAATCCTGTAAAAAGATTTACAAGCTTATCCCAGAATGAGGTTTCTTTTGTTTCTTTTGTTTCGACCTTTTTTTCTTCGGGCTTTTCAATTGCGTCTGTTTTGATTACGAACTGAACAGATGAAACATTTGTGTTTTTAGCTGATACAAATGAGTACGGTTTACCGTCACTGCCCTTGATTGATGAAAGAATTTCATCAATTTTTTCATCTGCCGTTGAATGAGCGTCCGATGTCTGTTCGTAAAATTCCTTTGTACCGTCCGAAAGTTCGGCTGTGCCATCACAAAGTGATGAAATGCCGTTATAAAGCGTACTGCTTCCCGATTTTAAGCTTTCTGTTCCGCTGACAAGGTTCTTGCTTCCGCTTGAAAGCTCCTTTGTTCCCGAAACAATTTTATCATAGTTTGCGGCAACCGTTGCAACACCGCTTGTGTATTCGCTTGTACCGCCGTCAAGCTGTTCATATGCTGTGACAAGGCTCTGTACAGCCGACTGTAACTTTGTCATATTTACGGATAAATCGGAAAGTTTGTCGGCAAGTGCCGAAATTTCGCTGTCGAACTTTTCGTAATTGTTTTTGAGGTTTTCAAGTCCGCTTACAAGCTCAGAAGTTCCGCTTTGGAGCGAGTTGAGGTATGTTTCTGTTCCACCGATTACAGCCGAGTTTCCGCTCAAAAGGTTGATTACATTGCTCAAACTTTCAATCTGTGACTGAATTTGTGATGCCTGTGCAGAAAGCTGAGGGTCGGACTCCCAACCGCTTACGGAAGTAATCTGATTTAGTGAAGTGTTGAGTGATTCAATCTGTGACTGCAATGAGGAAATTGCAGTCTGATTGCCGAGAAGTACGGAATCAACATCAAGCACACCACCGCTTGCGTTGCGAACAGCCGCCTTGTACTGCTCATAGCCAAGGTTTGCCTGAAGATTGAGCGCACCGTTGTAAAGGTCGGTAATTCCGTTTTTGATTGCGGATGAGCTATCGGTGAGCTTTTTCAAATCTTCCGTTGACATTGACACATCGCTCAATGCGCTGTTGACCTGTTTTAACGCACTCAAAAACTCGCTTGAACCGTTGTTGAGGTCGGTTGATTTCTGAGTGAGGGTGTCAAGTCCCGACTGCAAGGCAACTGCACCGCTTGAAAGTGACGATATACCCGAGTCAAGCTGTTCTGCTCCGCTGTTAAGGCTCTGTGAACCGCTTGAAAGCTCACTGCTGCCACTTTTTATTTTGTTTGCACCGCTGTCAACACTTTTTGCGCCGCTGTTAAGTTTGTCGGATGCATCGTTGATTTTGTCAATCATTTCTGTGAGTTCCGAATCGTCAACCTGAATGTCAAGATTGAGTTTTACAGCATTGATTGAAACTGCGTTCATTTCAAAATCTTTTACATCGGCGGTTATTTCCGTGTCAATTCCCTTGTCTGGAAGAATAGTGTATGAAAGCTGTTTTGATGAACCGACATTTGCGATTGTCGCCTTGTCGGCTTTGATATTTGAACACTGCTTTGTGTCAAGTGAAAATGTCGCCTGCAATGCGTAATCGGCATAGAAGTTTTCCTTGCACCTTTTGTTCTGTGTTATCTTGAATTTTATTTTGAGCTTTCCGCTTTTGCCTGCAAGCTTTTCGGGAGTGATTTCCTTGCCGTCAAGGTAGTATGTGATGCTGATATTCCACGGAAGTTCGGCATTTTCAAGAGTTCCCTGAAAATAAATTTTGTCTGAATCCGACTTGAAACTTACGCTGTCGCCGTTGTTTTTGATTTTGCCTGTGACATTCAGAAGTTTTGCGTCCGTATATTTTCCGTAGTCGGTAATATCGCCCTTGCCGTAGATATTTACAACATTCACTTCGTCAACATTAGCGTTTGCGTCTGTGTTTACATAGACAACTTCTTCCTTTGCGGCATTGTTTTCCTCTGCCGCAAAGGCTGTGGGAATACAGCCGGCGGTCATAAGAACAGCTAAAATTACGGATGTATATTTAATCGGCTTTTTCATTTTGTTTCTCTCCTTTATGCTTAATGAAAGTTTTGTCAAACATATACAGCAGTCCCGGCAGAACGAAGAATACTGTTGCAAGTGAGCAGAGAGTTCCTCGTCCGAGGAAGAATCCGAGCTGTGACAAAAGCCCGTGTGTTGAAATGTAACCGAGCAAAAATCCGACAACCGTCAGTATAAGTCCCGATGTGATGATTGAAACCGTTGTCTGTGATACTGTTTCGATTACGGCTTGCTTTTTGTTGAGTGTGTTTCTGTTTTCCTTGTATCTTTCCGTGAACAGAATTGCGTAGTCAACCGTTGCACCAAGCTGGATTGAGCTGATTATCAGATAGGCAATGTAGAAAATTGTTGAACCTGAAAAGTATGGGATTGAAAGGTTAATCCAGATTGCCGTTTCAATGCTCAGAACGAGGATTATCGGAATTGCAACCGATTTCATTGTAAAGAGCAGAACAAGAAATACCGCTCCGATTGCAACAAGATTTACCTTTACCATATCGGCTGTGATTGTGTCCATAAGGTCATAGGTTGAAACACCCTCGCCTGCAAGATACCAGCTGTCGGGGTAATATTTTTGTGCCGTGTTTCTGATTTCTTTTACAAGGTTAAAAGTTTGTTCGCCTTCATATTCCGCATCAACCGAAATTACCATTCTTGAATAATTTTCGGATTCGAGTTTTGAAAGTGTGTCTGCGTCAAGATATTGTTCGGGAACTTCAATTCCGACCGTGTCAGCGTACGAGATGATTGACTTTACCTCGTCAATTTGGTGGAGTGAATCGGAAAGCTGTTTTTCTGTTTCTTTATCTCCTTTCGGAACAAGCATTACATATGTGTCGCTCTTGCCGAACACATTTTCAATGTCCTGTGTATCAGAACCGAGCTGTGTCTGAACTCCGAAAATATGCGATGCACCATAGTAGAAACTGTTTGCGTTTGATGCAAGATATGACGGAAAAATCATAATTATAAATACAATCGACATCGGAATCATAATTTTTGTTATGAACTTTCCAAAACCTTTGAATGACGGCAAGAGTCGTCTGTGAGTCGTTTTGTCAAGCAGTTTTGAGAACATAAGGATTATTGTCGGCATCAGCACAAATACCGTTATAAGGCTGATTGCAATGCCCTTTGCAAGCGCTCTGCCAAGGTCGGGACCGATTTGGAACTGCATAAGGCACAGTGCAAGAAATCCGATTACCGTTGTAAGTCCGCTTGAAAGAATAGATGAGGTTGACATACAAAGTGCATTTACCATAGCAGTTTTGTTATCACTGCATTCCTGACGACATTCGTTGTAGCGGTGAATGAGAAATACCGAGTAGTCGAGTGAAACCGCAAGCTGAAGAATATTTCCTGCGGCATTTGTTACAAAAGAAATTTCTCCGAAGAAGATATTTGAACCGCTGTTGATTACAACCGCAACGCCTATTCCAAGCAAAATTATTAGCGGTTCAATCCACGATGTTGTGGTTATTACAAGCACAAACACAGCGAAAAGTACGGCTATTACCGAAATTTTTCCGATTTCGCTGACTGTGCTTTGTGTAGCCGTGGCTGTTGAAACGGCACTGCCGGTCATTTCGTTATCATCGCCGATTATTTTTCTGATGTCGTTTACTGCGTCAACTCGCTTGTCTTCATCAATCGTAACGGAAAAGAGTGCGTTGCCGTCACGATAATATGTTTCAACCGTATCACTGTCCTGCATTGAAAGTGGTTCTGTTACCGAACCTACATCGTCAAGCCAGGTGACATCGCTCACGCCATTGACCGACTCAATCTGCGATTTATAGTCAAGCGCCTCGGCAATTGAAACATCTTTAACCATAACTCTTGCGTTTGGTATTCCACCGTCAAACTCTTTATCCATAACATCAAGTGCTGTTGTTGATGCGCTGTCCTCCGGCAGATAATCGTTCATATCGTAATTTACTGAAATCATTTGACTTGTGAAAAGGCAAATTACAAATAATACGGCATAGATTGTAAAAATCAGTTTTGGGTGATTTACAACTTTTTCGTAAAATTTTCGCATTGTCATTCCTCCTCACAAATTCCGTAAAGGGTGTATCTGTCGGTTTTGGTTTTGAGCGACAGGGCAATTTTTTCATCGTCCGCTTTACCCGTTGCGTGATAATTGACTGTTTTGTACTTTGTCTTGATTACTCCCTCTATCTCAAGCACCCCGTCATCGGTTTCAAATCCTGTGAATTTATTTTCTTCATTCATCACAAAGAAAATTCCGCTGACATTTTTTCCTTTTTTTGACAGAGTAATTGTACCGTCTTTTGTACCGAGAGGGGTTACCAACCTGACCCCATATTGTCTGTCCATATCATCACCTCGTATGTCATTCTATCAGCACAAAGCGGTAAATAACACCGTCAACTCTGTGCGTTTGTTCGATGTCGAACACTTGACTGAATTTGCACAATAAATTATGGAGTTTTTCCCTTGCAAACTTTTCAGACAAGTGTAATAATAAGGCTAATGAGGTGATAATATGACTAACGAAGAGGTATCTTTCAGAGCAAAACAGCACATTTGCTCCAATCTCAAAGAACTTATGCAGCACAAATCTTTTTCAAAAATTACCGTCAGTGAATTGACAAAGAAATGCAACATAAACCGAAACACATTCTATTACCACTTTGAAGATATTTATGCCGCCCTCAAGTGGATGTTTGAGCAGGAGGCAATTGAAATAGTCAAGCAGTATGACCTTTTGCTCGACTATGAGGAGGTTGTTTCGTTTGTGTACGACTACATAACGGGCAATTCTTACATAATAAACTGCGCCTACGATTCGCTCGGACGAGATGTTCTGAAAAGATTTTTCTATAAGGATTTCAGAAGTATTATTGAAGCCAATATCCGTGAACATGAAAAAAATCTGAACATCACCGTAACCGATGATTTCAGAAATTTCATCGCAACGCTCTATACCGAAGGCTTGGCAGGTATGCTCATTAACCTTGCTCAAAATCCGAAAAACTATCAAAAAGAACAGCTCGGCAGTTATTTCAGAATACTTATCCACACCACCATTCCGTCACTTATAAAAGGCTTTGATGAGGAAAACAGAATAAAATAAAAAAGCGGGAAGACTGTCAGAGGACAATCTTCCCGAAAAATTGTGTTATCAAATTAAAGTGAAATAACGCCAAACTGCGCAAGGGTGTAGGAAACCAAAATAAACACAAGGCAGATTGGAGCGATGTATTTAATCATAACATCAAACAACGCTTTTCTGCTGAAACGTTCACCGTTTCGTGTTACTTCGTCTATAATTGTCTTTGGCTTTACAACCCAGCCGATGAGAATACAGGTGCAAAGTGCGACGATCGGCATAATAATGCTGTTGCTTAAGAAGTCAAAGAATGTAAGGAAGTCCATTCCGAGAATCTTAATGTTTGACCATACACCGTTGCCGAGTGATGACGGAATACCCATAAGCAAGCAGATACCGATAACGATAAGGCAGGATTTAATTCTTGTAAGCTTGAACTTGTCCATAAGTGAGGAAACAATTGCCTCCATTACGGAGATTGAACTTGTGATAGCCGCAAAGAATACAAGGATAAAGAACAGAAGTCCGATAATTCCGCCGGCAGGCATTTCATTGAATACCTTAGGAAGAGTGATGAACATAAGTCCGGGTCCGCTTGAACCAAGACCCTCATCACCGCTGAATACATAAACTGCAGGAACTACCATAAGACCTGCAAGGAGTGCAACGGCTGTGTCAAAAATCTCAATTTGGTTAACCGACTTTGTGAGGTTTACCTCATCTTTTGTGTATGAACCGTAGGTTACCATAATGCCCATTGCGATACTCATTGAGAAGAACAGCTGACCGAGTGCTGCTGCAAATGTCCAGATTGACAGCTTGCTGAAATCGGGAATGAGGTAGTACGCAACACCTTCCATTGCATTCGGAAGTGTGAGTGTGTAGATTGAAATTCCGACTGTGAGCACGAGAAGTATGGGCATAAGAAACTTGCTCAGTCGCTCAATACCCTTGTTTACACCGAGCATAATTACCACTGCACTCAACAGCATAAATATTAGGAAAAATACAATCGGTGATGTCGGGTCTGAGATAAAGTTGCTGAAAAAGCTGTCCTGTGCCGCAGGAGCGACAAGCCCTTGAGCATAAACACACATATACTTTGTAACCCAACCGCCGATAACGCAGTAGTAAGGAATGATGATTATCGGAACAAGTGTTGCAAGGTAGCCTAAAAACGAAAACTTACTGCAAAGCTTTTTGTAGGCAAGAATAGGACTTAACTTTGTTTTTCTGCCGATTGCAATTTCGGCTGTCAAAAGTGAAAAACCAAACGTAAGCGCAAGAATTATGTAGATAAAAATAAATGTTCCTCCGCCGTACTTAGCCGCATAATACGGAAATCGCCAAAGATTTCCCAATCCTACCGCACTTCCCGCAGCGGCAAATACAAATCCGAGTCCGCCGGAAAAGCTTCCTCTTTTTTTGCTCATAAAAATTACCTCTCATTTTCTTTATGAATTTAGTTTATAAAACAATCAAAACAAGTATAACATAATAAATGGACTAAAACAATATTTTGTACACATTTTGCAATAAAGAAAATTTTGGTATTATATACCTGCAAATTATGTCTAATGTATTGCAAATCAGCCGTAATTGTGTTATTGTAAAATATATGTAAAGATTGCGTTATGAAAAGTAAAATTTGGTGCAATTCGCTTGAAATGCACGAATTAGTATTTTATACTTAATCAGATATATTCAAACATTAACGTATATCAATCTTTATGGTGGTGAATTATATGTCAAATTCAAAAAACAACAATAAAAAATCAACCGAAAAGGCAAAGCTTATGTCAAAATGGCAAAAGATGCCCTATACAAACAGAGAATTAAGCTGGGTTGACTTTAACGCAAGAGTGCTTGAAGAAGCATTCAAAAAGACCAATCCTATTATGGAAAGGTGCAACTTCCTTTCAATTACAGCGTCAAACCTTGACGAATTTTTTATGGTGCGTGTTGCAGGTGTGCTTGACCAAATTCATCACGGCAGAACAAGCCGTGACGCATCGGGTATGACTCCGACAGAGGTTATGGACGGACTTGTTGAAAAAATTCACGAGTTCGCAAAAAAGCAGTACAGCTGTTACAACCGTTCAATAATTCCGTCACTTCGTTCTGCAGGTATTGTTTTTAAAGAAGCAGACGAACTTGACGGCGATCAGAAAGCCTTTGTCAATGAATACTTTGAAAAGGTAGTATTCCCTGTATTGACGCCTATGGCTGTTGACACAAGCCGTCCGTTCCCGATGCTTGCGAACAAGAGCCTTAACATTGCGGTTCGCCTTACAAATGCCGAGAATGAAGAATTTTTCGCGTTGGTTCAGGTTCCGTCAATTCTTCCGAGATTTCTCGAACTTCCGACTCACGAGGGCAGAGCGTTCATTCTGCTTGAAAAAATAATTGCAATGCACCTTGGCGAGCTTTTTGAACTTTACAACATCAAGCAGTACGATCCTTTCAGAATTACCCGAGATTCCGACCTTGACATTGACGAGGACACAGAGGATCTTATGGCTGAAATCAAAAAGTCAATCAGAAAGCGTAAGAGAGGCGAGCCTGTTCGTCTTGAGTTCGGCAAGAAGTGCAACCGTGAAATCCGTGAATTTCTTGTTGACGCTCTTGATGTTACGGAGCATGAAATCTACTTCCAGAGAGGCCCTCTTGACCTTACATTCCTTTCAAAATTCGCCCATATCAAAGGTTGCGAGGATATGTGCTTTGACCCTATCGTTCCCGTAAATCCGCCTGCGGAATTCTGCGGTTATGACGATATCTTTGAGGCTATCCGTGAAAAGGACAGACTTGTGCATCATCCTTATGAAAGTTTTGATGTTGTGGTTGATTTCGTCAAAAAGGCGGCAACAGATCCGAATGTTCTTGCTATTAAGCAGACCTTGTACCGTGTCAGCGGAAATTCTCCGATTGTTGCGGCTCTCATCAAGGCGGCTGAAAACGGCAAGCAAGTAACTGTTCTCGTTGAACTCAAGGCGAGATTTGACGAGGAAAACAATATTCAATGGGCAAACAAGCTTGAAAAGGCAGGCTGTCATGTAATTTACGGCCTTACGGGACTTAAAACCCATTGCAAAATCTGTCTTGTAGTTAGAAAAGACAAGGACGGAATCAGAAGATATCTGCATATGGGTACGGGCAACTACAACGACAGCACAGCGAGATTCTATACCGACATCGGTATGTTCACCTGCCGTGAAGAGTACGGCATTGATGCATCATCACTCTTTAATGTATTGACAGGTTACTCAACTCCGCCTGAATACAACAAGTTTATTGTTGCACCCCACGGAATGCGTCCGTTCTTTGAGGCTATGATTATTCAGGAAACCGAGAATGCAAAGCTTGGACTTCCCGCAAAAATTACCGCAAAAGTCAATTCACTTGTTGACCCTGAAATCATCAGCCTTTTGTATGACGCATCAAACGCAGGTGTAAAAATCGACCTCATCGTAAGAGGTATCTGCTGTCTTGTTCCTGGTGTCAAGGGATTCAGCGAAAACATCAGAGTAATTTCAATTGTCGGTCAGCTTTTGGAGCATAGCCGAATATTTATATTTGAAAACAATTCAAATCCGCTCTACTATATGGGAAGTGCCGACTGGATGCCGAGAAACCTCGACAGACGAGTTGAGCTTGTGTTCCCTGTTGAGGACGAGGATATCAAAAAGCGTGTGCAGGAGGTTATCACAGTTTCGTTCAAAGATACCGTAAACGCACGCCAACAGCTTTCATCAGGCGTATATAAATCTGTTGACAAGCGTGGTAAACACAAAATGAATTGTCAAAAATTCTTTTCAAAGCTTGCATTAAAAGCACAAAAGCAGGCAATGAAAAAGACATATGCGAGCACTGTCGGAACTCCGATTGTACCCGTTGAAGTGAAAAAGGAGGACTCCGAACAATGAAAAGAGTAGGCATTTTAACAAGCGGCGGCGACTGTCAGGGACTTAACGCAACAATCCGTGCCGTTGCAAAAACACTTTACAATCAGCTTGGCGATGATGTTGAAATCATCGGTATTATTGACGGTTACAGAGGACTTATCTACGGCGAAACAAGAAAGATGAAACCCGAGAATTTTTCGGGCATTCTCACAAGGGGCGGTACAATTCTCGGCACATCAAGACAGCCGTTCAAGCTTATGCGTGTTGTTGACGAAAACAGCGTTGACAAGGTTGAGGCTATGAAGAAAAACTATAAAAAGCTCGGTCTTGACTGCCTTGTCGTTCTCGGCGGTAACGGAACTCAGAAAACCGCAAACCTCCTCCGTGAAGAAGGACTCAATGTGGTTTCACTTCCTAAGACAATCGACAACGACCTCTGGGGTACAGACAAGACATTCGGCTTTCAGAGCGCCGTTGATATTGCGACAAATGTAATCGACTGTATCCACTCAACCGCGACATCTCACGGTAGAGTTTTCATCGTTGAGGTTATGGGACACAAGGTTGGCTGGCTCACACTTTATGCAGGCATTGCAGGCGGTGCTGACATTATCCTTATCCCCGAAATTCCGTATGACATTAACTCGGTTGTCAAGACAATCAAGGCGAGAACAGCAGGCGGTAAGAACTTCTCAATTCTTGCAGTTGCCGAGGGTGCAATCTCAAAAGAAGTTGCCGCCTTGCCTAAAAAGCAGAGAAAAGCCGCTATCGCGGAGATGAAATATCCGTCAATATCCTATCAGATTGCCCACGAAATTGAAGAGGCAACAGGTCAGGAAACCCGTGTTACAGTCCCCGGCCACTTCCAGAGAGGCGGTAGTCCGGACGCTTATGACCGTGTGCTTTCAACCCGTTTCGGTGTTAAAGCCGCCGAACTTATTATAAATAAAGACTACGGCAAAATGGTTGCCCTTGTAAATAACAAGGTTGTTGCCGTTCCGCTTGAGGACATTGCAGGCAAGCTCAAGAGCGTTCCGAAAGATAGCGAAGTTGTTGAAACCGCAAGAAAAATGGGCATCAGCTTTGGCGAATGATTTTCACCTTTTGGTTGACATATGCCTTTGTTATGATAAAATGGTATGAAGTTCAGATTTCACGAAAGGGAGTGCTACTGTGAACGGTAATAAGCCGATTGAACAGATAATAGAAAATGCTGCCGCATCAGTTGAAATGGAAGGCTATACCATTGACAATAAAAGCAAAGAATGGTGTCAAAAATTACTGCGTAACGAAATCACAATGCAGGAATATATTTCACTCGTTAAGAAAAAAGCAGGAGTTAAGGTTTAATGGCATATGAACAGAGATGTAATTTTAAATTATGTTTTTGACACATACGGAACAGAACCCGAATATCTGTGGGAGAGCAGTCCCGAAAGTGCGGTTCTGCGAAATATGATGTCGGGCAAGTGGTACGCAACAATTATGAGTGTCAAAAGGCAGATTTTAGGGCTTGACGGCGAAGGCTTTGTCGATGTGATGAATGTCAAGTGCGATCCGATTCTTGTCGGTTCGCTGAGAATGAAAAACGGATTTCTGCCCGCCTATCATATGAACAAGGACAAGTGGGTAAGTATTCTGCTTGACGGTTCTGTGAGCGAGGAAGAAATCTTTCCGTTGATTGACGAAAGCTACAATATTGTTATGCCAAAGGCTAAAAAACGCTCTAAAACTTAATATAATAATCAAGTCATCAAGTCGGAAAATCGGTTTTACAACCGGTTTTCCGACTCTTTGTCGTTTGTGCATTAAATGTGTGCAGAAAAATTGCTTGAAATCTTGCAATGAACGCTTGCTTTTGATATAATCTTAATATGTATATGAAAATATGTGCCACGCAAAATGAACGGGGTATTAAATATGAAATCAGATTTTAAGAAAATTTTGAAAAAGAGCATACTTCCGACACTGCTTGCGGTTCTTGCATTGTCTGTGTGTTCAATAACGGCTTTTGCGGTGGGTGAGGATGACCCGCAAACTCCCGACCCACAGCCCGATCCTGTTGTGACGGAGTATGTTCCCGATGAAACCGAGCCGCAATACACAGAGCCTGTCTATACCGAACCGGTTTATACAGAAGAGCCGACAACCGAGTATGTTGCACCTGCAACGGAAGAACCTGCAACAGAATATGTTCAGCCCGAAACAGAAACTCCTCAACAGGATGAAACGCAGTATCAGAATCAGTATGTTGAAACTCAGGCTCCCGATTCAACAGAATTTCAGGCTCCGACAATCGCAAAAACAGTTAGCGAAAAAAAGTATTCCACAAGCTACACGGCAGGAATTGTTTCGTGGATTTGCGTAGGTCTTGGAGTGGTTGCAATTGCGGTTGTAATGATCAGCACAAAAGTCGGTGCAAGAAAACGAGTAAGGTAATAACATTAAATGTGTAAAAATATGGATAATCTTAACATCGGCGGTGTTCCGCTGAAATCCCACGCAGTTCTTGCCCCAATGGCAGGAGTAAGTGACAGGGCTTACCGTGAACTTTGTGTAAGATTCGGTGCGGCATACTGCGTAAGTGAAATGGTCAGCTCAAAGGCACTTTCTTTCAACAGTAAAAAGAGCGAAGAACTGATGGAAATTTCAGACTTGGAGCGTCCTTGCGGAATTCAAATTTTCGGTGATGACCCGAAATGTATGGCTGATGCCGCAAAACATGCACTTGAAAACAAACCCGATATAATCGACATCAATATGGGATGCCCTGCTCCAAAGATAAGCTCAAACGGCAGCGGCAGTGCATTGATGAAAAATCCTCAGCTTTGCGGAGAGATAGTAAAAGCGGTGACAGCCGTTACCGACACACCCGTAACCGTGAAAATCCGCAAAGGTTGGGACGATGACAGCGTAAATGCCGTTGAGGTCGCAAAAATTTGCGAATCGGCAGGTGCGGCGGCAATCACCGTTCACGGCAGAACAAGACAGCAGTATTACAAGCCTCCCGTTGATTACGATATCATAAAAGCTGTAAGAGATGCCGTCAGCGTTCCCGTTATCGCAAACGGTGACATCGACAGTGCCGAAAAGGCGAAAGAAGTTATGGACGCCACAGGCTGTGACCTTGTTATGGTCGGCAGAGCAACGCTTGGAAATCCGTGGATTTTCTCGCAGATTAACGCATACCTTGAAAATCCAAATGTTAAAATCCACACTCCCGACCTTGAAGAAAGGCTCGGTGTGATGATTGAACATATCAGCAAAATGGTTGAATACAAGGGCGAGCATATGGCAATGCTTCAGGCAAGAAAACTTGTAGTCGGCTATTTCAAAGGCATAAAGGGTGCGGCTGCTTTAAGAAACGAAGCAGGAAAAATTAAAACGCTTGATGATTTGTACGAATTAAGGCAAAAAGCCCTTTCGTTGCAATGACATAAATTTAAACAGGATACCTTGTATCCGAAAATAAAAATATAAGGGGAATGTAACAATGAGTGAAAAAACAAACATCGCTACTCTTGATTACCTCAACGAGTACGATCCCGCAATCGGTAACGCAATGACAGACGAGCTTAAAAGACAGCGCAGAAACCTTGAGCTTATCGCAAGTGAAAACATCGTTTCTCCCGCAGTTATGGCTGCAATGGGTAGCTTGCTCACAAACAAGTATGCCGAAGGTTATCCGGGAAAGAGATACTACGGCGGCTGTCAGTGCGTTGATGTAGTTGAAGAAATTGCCCGTCAGCGTGCGTGTGAGCTTTTTGGCGCAGAACACGCAAATGTTCAGCCTCACTCAGGTGCTCAGGCTAACACAGCAGTATATTTTGCAATGCTTAACCCAGGCGACACAGTAATGGGTATGAACCTCACAGAAGGCGGTCACCTTACACACGGTTCACCTGTCAATATTTCAGGTAAATACTTCAACTTCGTTCCCTACGGTGTTGATCCCGAAACACATAGAATTGACTATGATAAGGTTCTTGAGATTGCAAAAGAATGCAAGCCTAAGATGATTGTTGCAGGTGCATCTGCATATCCGAGAATCATTGATTTTGCAAAGCTCCGTGAGATTGCTGATGCAGTAGGCGCATATCTTATGGTTGATATGGCTCACATTGCAGGTCTTGTTGCCGCAGGTGTTCATCCAAACCCGGTTCCGTATTGTGAGTTCGTTACAACTACAACACACAAAACTCTCCGTGGACCTCGTGGCGGACTTATCCTCTGCCGTGAAGAGTTTGCAAAGCAGATTGACAAGGCTATCTTCCCGGGTACACAGGGTGGCCCTCTTATGCACATCATTGCTGCAAAAGCTGTTTGCTTTGGCGAGGCTTTAAAGCCTGAGTTCAAGGAGTACGGCAAGAAGGTTGTTTCTAACTGTAAGGCTCTTGCTGAAGGACTTCTCAAGAGAGGCAACAAGCTCGTTTCAGGCGGTACAGACAACCATGTTCTTCTTATGGATCTTCGTGATACAGATGTTACAGGTAAGGAGCTTGAGGCTCGCCTTGACGATTGCTACATCACAGTAAACAAGAACACAATCCCCGGCGAACCCCGTTCACCGTTCGTAACAAGCGGTGTAAGAATCGGTACTGCCGCTGTTACAACAAGAGGTCTTAACGAAGAGGATATGGACAAGATTGCCGAGTACATCACCCTCGTTCTTAACGACTATGAGAACAGCAAAGAAAAGGTTAGAGCAGGCGTTGAAGAAATCTGCAAAAAATATCCGCTTTACGAATAATAATTTCTTAGGTAAAATTTAATAGTTAAAAGTATGGTCGGCGGTTGCATACCGCAGTCAATACAAAAATACGGTAAAATAAGGAATTGCATCAATTGCCCTGACGGAGCGTTGGTGCAATTCTTTTTTATATTGTGACCACTTTTAAAACCATACATATAAAAACGGTCGAGCGACAAGGCTTACATTTTGCAAACCAGTCACTCGACCGAAAATTTTTACGGTTTATTTTTTAGCATCAAAATTACATCGGCACTACGGCATTGAAGATGAGAACCGAGCATACTCCGCAGGTAAAGCCGAGAATCATTCCTGCCACAACATCTGTGAGGTAGTGAACACGAAGATAGATTCTTGAAAATGCAATAAGCATTGCAAGCAAGAGTATTGGCATAAATGTTATAAATCTGCAACGCAGAAGCGCAACGCCTACCATTGCAAATGACGCTGTTGTATGACCTGACGGGAACGAGTAAAATCTCGGGCGGTCAATAAGCTGTTCGTCATCATCAAGACTGTGGCATGGTCGCACACGCTTGACAATGTGTTTTATAATAACCTCTCCCATAAGGTGAGCCCAGGCAAGAGCAAAGATAAAATTTATAGCTGTTGCTCTCCAATCGGAATTTATAAGAAACGGAAGACAAATTGCCCACCATATAAGACCCGCATTACCTGCACGGGATGCAGTAATCATTATTTTGTTTAGTGCCGGCTTATGAATTCGGGATATGTTGTCAAGAACCCTGTTGTCAATGTTTTGAATTCTGCCAAACATAAACACAACTCCTATTCGTAATATTTACCTGACCTGTCCGCAAAATAAAATCGCAAAACAGGCTATTTTGGCATTCTATCATCATCCATACAGGTTCATTATAACACATACTAATTGATTTGAACAGATATTTTTTTAAAATTTTACTTAATTTTCAGATTTACCAAATGGGCGATTGACGGAATATTTGCACCTTGTCCGCTTGAGGTCGGACTCATAAGTGCTCCTGTTGCCATAAACAAAATATTTTTTACAAGACCGTTCTCAAAGTCGTCCATAATTTTTGAACAAAGCACCGACGCAGCACATCCGCAACCCGAGCCGCCTGCGTGAACATCCTGATTGGAGCGTTCAAAAATCATAAGACCGCAATCGTTGTGCTGTTTCCTGATGTTTATTCCGTCACGCTCGAGCAAATCATAAAGCGACTTACTGCCGACTTCACCCAAATCGCCCGTGATAATCATATCGTAATCCTCGGGCGATGTTTTGGTGTCATCAAGATAACATTCGAGCGTCTGTGCAGCCGCAGGAGCCATTGCCGCCCCCATATTATTGGCATCGCTTACTCCGAGGTCAACTATTCTGCCGACCGTTGCCCTTGCTATGCACACGCCTTTTTTGAGATTTTTCAGAACACAGCTGCCTGCCCCCGTAACCGTCCATTGTGCGGTTGGCGTACGCACTCCACCGTACTCAAGCGGAAAACGGTACTGCCGTTCCGCTGATGCAAAGTGAGATGAGGTGACGCAGGCTGAAATTCTTGCTCCGCCGCTTTCAACGGCTGATGCTGCCATAATAAGGCTCTGTGCCATTGTTGAACACGCTCCGTACTGTCCCAAATACGGAATCCCGAATTTCATAAGACCAAAGCTTGAACCGATACATTGGTTGAGCAAATCGCCTGCAAAAACGCAGTCAACCTCGCTTGCATGTATATTCGACCGTTCAAGTGCCTTTTCAAGTGCCTCACCCTGAAACATACTTTCCGCCTGCTCGAATGTGTCGCAACCGTCATAGCTGTCATAAATAATCTTGTCAAAATATTTTTTTAGAGGCCCTTCGGATTCCTTCTTTCCGACGACCGAACCCCAACCTGCGATGACCGGTTGACTTTCAAATCCGATTGTATATGAACCTATTCTTTTTATCATACAAAAACTCCCTTCCGCTGTTATTATCTGCGAAAGGGAGTTTTTTATTATTATTGGAAGTTGATTTCCGTTATTAATCTTCGCCTGCGTCAGACTCGGTTGGAGTGGGCTCCGGCTCGGGCTCAGGTTGCGGATCTGTTTTGGATTCCGAACTTGACTGGCTTGATGAGCTGTGACTTGACTGGCTCGATGAAGAGCTGTGGCTTGAATGACTTGATGAAGATGACGAGTGACTGCTTGAATATGACGGTTCACTGTACGATGACTGTGAACTTGAGCTTGAGCTGTCATCATCATTTGAACTTGTTTCATCCGGAACTACAACATCATCGCCGTACTTTGCACGGGGATCGTTGTCGGCGTCAATGAATACATAGCCGTTTTCTGTGTCATATGTTGAAGAACCAAGTGACTCGGAGTCAACCTCCTTGCCGTCCTTGTAGTAAACTCTCCAAGCCTTTACAGTGTAGCTTGAGCTGCCCTGATCCGTGAGCTTGTTACGAGTCATAATAAGGTCGTATGAATCCGATTTCCAACCCCAGAATGAAACATAAAGTGTGCTGTCAACAACTTTACATTCAAGGAACATCTGATAATCTGTCGGGTTAGAAAGTTTAAGGTCAAGGTTACCGTAGTCGATTGTTGCGTCAAGACCTGTGGGAACATAGCTTGATGCCCACTTGTGACAGTAACGCTCTTCAGCCTTCATATTGGCTCTGATTGCCGCATTGTAGATTGTTGAACTTGACTGACAAATACCGCCGCCGATACCAATGTCGGACTTGCCGTTTGAAATAACGCCTGCGGGTTTGTAGCCGAGTGATTCAAGGTTTGAGTTACCTGTGCATTTGTTAAATGACCATGTTGCACCGGGTTCAATAATTGAACCGTTGCAAGCTTTGAGCGAAACACGCATATTTTCTGTTCCGTTTTCTGTGTTGGTTGAAACGGTTTCATAAGTTGAAAGAAGAACAATGTTTTTCTTAAGGTCATCAACTGTGATTTTTGCATCGGTTTTTTCAACATCTGCAATAATTCTGTACTCGCTTGCACCGCTTGCGAACACACCCTTGAGCTGGTTTGAAAGGTCAGTTTCGTTTACCTTCTGTCCCTGTGTAGCATCTGCATACTCAAAACGTTTTTTAGCATACGGATGGAACTTTGAAACGCTTGCATTCTCGGCAGCCTTGAAGTTCTTCTTAGCAATCTTTTTAGCTTCTTCCTCAACGCTTTCTTCAGTTACCGTTGCGGTAATGCTGTATGCTTTTTTACTTGTAGATGTTTCAACCGATGGGTCGGTTGCTTCGGTTTTGATTTCGCTGAGTACGGAATCAATATCATAAGTATATTTGAAATCTTTTTCGGTCACCTTATTTATTATTCCGTTCACATCAACCGAAATTGCAAGAGGCTTGATAAAGCTTTCTTCTTTTTCTTCAAGAGCTTTTTTTGCCTCATCGTATGTTTTTCCCGAAATTGAAACACCAGAAACTGTTGTTCCTTCGGGAAACTTAAACTCACCCGGAGCAGGAGAATCGCCGTTGCCGAAGAGCTTTCCGCCAAAAACGCAGAAACCTGTTACACCGAGTGCAACAACAACAGCGGCAACCGATGAAAGAATAATTGCAAGCTTTTTCTTGCTTTTCTTTTCACCTTTTTCAATATGATTGCCCGATGAGTATCTTCCTTTCTTGCCATTCCCGGAGTTGTTGCCGCCATAGCTGATGTCAACAAGATCCTCGTCAACAACAAGAATATCGTCCATATAATTCCTGTTCAAAAAATTCACCTCATATATACCCAAAAATCGCCCTTCGCAAATTTACTGCATACAATTTGCGAAAAAGGTAAATATTTTTTATTACTTCCTTTAATTACCCTGTACTGAAATATATGACAGTACAGTTTTTATTTTACAATATAATCTTGAAAAAATAAAGTGTGAAAACACAAAATTTAGAAATTATTTTGATAAAAATTTAAGCTCTTTTGACCAAAATAATCCTACGGCATTTTCAATGTATAAAACCTGAACCTAA
>CACXEX010000214.1 GCA_902766775.1 uncultured Ruminococcus sp.
CTCCTTGAATCAAGCTCTTGCTGGGATGTTATTCTTGCCGCACTTTTTGTTGCGCTTGTTATCATCTTCGGTATCGGCACACAGGAGGCTTATGCGCTTGTCGGCACAGCAATCATTGCAACAGTAATCTGCATTCTGCTTTTCCTCTATACAAAGAGAATTGTTCCAAAACAGGTTCTTTTGATTGTATTCGGTGTCATAATTGTGGGCGAGAGTGCCGCCGCCGGTTATATCGGTGTCAAGACAACAACTGTAACAGGCACTTACGATTACCCGAGAGGCGAAGAAAGCACAGCACAGGTAATTGATTATATGGACAGTCTTGAGAGCAACACAACCGAATTGTGGAGAGCAGAGATGACATCAACTCAGACTCTTAACGATGCGGCTCTCAACCACTACAACGGACTTTCAATGTTCAACTCAATGGCTAATGTTGATATGACCGTGCTGTTTGAAAACTTTGGTTTGATGGGTTGGAAGAGCGGTAACCGCTACACCTATGCCGAGAGTTCACCTGTTACAAACCTCTTTATGAATCTTAAATACCTTATTTCTCGTGACAATATTTATATGAATACCTACGACCTTACTGAGGTTTACGGTGTCGGCAATGTAAAGCTTTTGCAGAACAACCACTATCTGCCAATGGGCTTTATGACAAATTCCGCACTTTCAAGCTGGCAGGTTGATGAAAACGAAGATCAGTTCAATCCGTTTGACAAGCAGAACGAGTTCTTCAGACTTGCAACAGGCATTAAAGAAAATGTTTATACTCCGCTTGAGGTTGTATCACAGGGACATACAGATTACAGCCAGTTCCCGGTCAATAAAACTGCTTACGGAAGATACACATTTAGCTGTACAGACACAACCGTAACTCCGCATGTAAAGTGGAATTATGAAGCACCGAAGGACGGCTTGTATCTTATGTATGCGGATATCTCGGGCGGTGACGATGTTACAGTTATGATTAACGATGTTGCTCAGAGCAAGACCTATGGTATGAGCAGAAGCTACATTGCCTGCATCGGTCAATGCAAAAAGGGCGACAAGATTTCTGTTTATTCAAATCTTGCTCAAGGACAGTCGGGTTCTGCGATGGTCTATGTTGACCTGCTCAATCAGGATGTTTTTGAAGAGGGCTATAACAAGCTTTCAAAGAGCGTTATGACAACAACAAAGCTCACAGGCAGTTCGATGGAGGGAACAATCAATGCACAGGAAAATGGATTGTTCTACACCTCTGTTCCGTATGAAGAGGGCTGGAAGGCATATGTTGACGGCAAGGAAGTAACAATTACTCCTGTCGGAAACGCACTCGTTGCGTTCAACCTCGATAAGGGCGAGCACACAATTAAGCTTGAGTATTATCCAAAGGGATTTGCAGTCGGCTTGACCGTTACAATCTTATGTGCCGCAACCTTTGCGTTCCTCTGCGTTTGGACTTACATAATCAAAAAACGCAGAAAAAAGAAAAGCGATATTCCCGAAAAGCCCGAAGAAGTTCAGGTAAACGCTGAAGAATAAAATTAAATAATTTTTAACATTACCGCCGTACAGCAAAAAATCTGTACGGCGGTTTTATTAATTTGACAAAATGCACAAAAAAGTGTTGTGAAATTCTATAACATAAATAATAAAAAAACTATCTATACTTATTTAATTATGCTATAATGATGTTGACTATAAAGCTCTGTTTTAAATCACAATAAAAATAAAATTAAACATATAGTCTAATTAACTTAATGGAGGACTGAAATGAGAGGTAAATTATCAAAAAAATTAAAAAGCAGTATCTTAATAGTAGCATTGATTATTAGTTTAGAGAATATCTGTATTATACCAGGCAATGCGGCTGAGTTAACTGATGAATCTGAGAATGGATATGTTGTAGATGAATATGAAAGATTAACAACTTCTTTGACGAATAAAACAGTTGGGTCAGTGAGCGTTTACGACCCTAGAAATTCTAATATAATGACGGATATTAAAGATCAAGGGAATACAGATTTGTGTTGGTTATATTCAACAACAGGAATGGCAGACACATATGTTTATAAAAAGTATGGAAGCAAGTTTTCTACATCTGCGGCACATGGTGGTGTGGCCATGTCTAATGCTATTTCTCAAGAAAATATTGGATATTATAATAATACCCCCACTTCTGCTGGAAATAATGCAAAGGCATTACAGTACATGACAAATTGGAATTCGCCTATATTTTATAATAATTTCATAACATGGAATTCAATGATTGCGGAGAGCAATTATCCGACTTCAACTTTATTGCAGGATTCAAACAATTTAATTACAGATGAATTTAAAAATTCTAAATCTCTGTATCATGTAACAAGTTCATTGTACTTGAATTATCATGATACTGATAGTATAAAAAGTGCTATTAAAGAGTATGGAGCTGTTACTTCCGGAATAAGGAAAAATACAAATTTTGGAAAAGATTCAAATGGAGATTTAAATGTATACAATTATACCGCAGGATTGAATCTATCACCGAATCACGAGATTATGATAGTTGGTTGGAATGATAAATATTCAAAAGATAATTTTATAACAAATCCAAAACCAACAGTTAATGGGGCGTGGCTTATAAAAGATAGTGATTTGGATTGTGGATACTACTGGATGTCATATGACGACTCTTATTTAAAAAGCTCAGAAAATAATATTATAGCAATTACTGGTATAGAAAAATCGTCTGATAGAGAACATATGCTTTCATATGATTATTTTATTCCTGTATATAAACCAAGGTATAGTTTTAAAGATGAACTTTATTTGTGTAATATATTTAATGTAGATGATTATGTCGATGAATATAATGAGATAGATAAAGTAATGTTCTATTTAAGGGCTTCAAGTTGTAAATATGAAGTAAAAATAATTGACGTAACGAATGATGCGTTACCAGTAAATCTTGATGAAATAGGTTCTTTAGCAGAAGGTGATTTTAGTGGTGAAGGTTATGTAACAAAAAAACTCTCAACCCCATATAACATCGAATCAGGCGGTAAATACGCAATTATAATTAAGTTATCAGCTAAATCGTCTACATCAAGAATTTATATTCCATACGAAGGTTCTTTTAAATGGACGAAAGATTCACAAGTTATTTTACCTGAAATTAAAGAAGGTGAGAGTTTCTTTGCAACGCCTGATTCGTCTAATAATATGACTTGGAACGATTGTTACAGTAATAACGAATATTGTGATGGTAATAAAGGAAGTTTAATTATTCGTCCTGTTTTAGTTAAATCTAAAAATATATCTGATAACATATCAGTAAATCCTGATAACATAATAGATACATCGGAAGATGTAGTTGTAAAAATAAAAAGTAATTCAGAACTTTTTTCAGTTCACACTTCAAATAATCGTATTCTACGACAAGATGTAGATTATGTCAGAAATAGTGATGGGATAACCATTATGACTAGCTATTTGAATAGCTTGAAGGGCGCGTATACCCAGTTAGTCCTAGATTTTAATAATGATATTTCTAAAAATATTGTTATCAATCCGAAAGCTAATATAACTGATGTAAAGATAACTGGTACTCCCATTGTTGGGGATGAATTATCAGCAACTGTGACAGGTATTCCCGAAAAAGAAAGTTATGATGTTAATTATCAATGGCAAAGTTCTGTAAATGGAACATCTTGGGTAGATATTTCGGGAGCTACGACTTCTAAATATACCATTAATGAAAATGACTTCAGACGCTATTTGAGAGTAAAAGTTACTGCTACACGTGGTGGAAATGTGACATATCCGACCACTAAGTATTCAAAATCTACTAAATTTAAGACGGTTATCTTAGGTGACGTTGATCTAAATGGTATAGTTAATGTCTCAGACGCCACTCTTTTGGAAGAATACATAGTTAAACTAAAAACTTTAACTGATGAACAATTATTAGCTGGTGATGTTGATAGGAATGGCAATATTAATACAATTGATGTAACTCTAATTCAAAAAATTGCAGTAAGTATTACAAGGGGGATTAATTGATGAAAAAGATATTAGCAATATTACTGACAGGAGTTATGTTTGTCGGAGCATTTTGTTTTAATGTATCTGCAGCTGAGAAAAATGAGAAAACAGATGCTGAAATTCAACAGGAAAAATTGGGGTACATATTAAGTCTACGTGATCAAGTGTGGGTTGATTCTACAATAATATATGATGGCGTGTGGCCTTCAATAATGGAAAATGCAAGGAAAGTATATGACACCGACGGCTTGTCGGAATATGAATACACAATTGCATTAAGGCAGGTATATGATATGTATTACGATGCACCGCTTGCAAACATTGAGTATGCAGAGGCTACATATAAGAATGCATTAAAGGAAAAGAACTATAACAATTGGTATTCAGAGAATGATTGGAATGATTTTCAGACAAAATTAAAAGACTTGGGTGATGCATTTGATTACTATTATTCACATCAAATGAAATTTCCTTGTAATCGACTTACCAAAGCTTTTAAGGCAATGATGACTTCCTATAACAAAATGACAAATGCATATACAGTAAAGGGTGATGTCAACGGTGACGGTTCATTCAATATCGAGGATGCAACACTTGTTCAGAAATATATTGTTAATTCAGCAAATCTTACAGGTGCACAAAAGATGTTGACAAATGAAAAAAACTATGAGAACATAACTGTTGCGACAGTCACAAATCTGCAAAAACACATTGTAGGACTTGAACCCGAATTTAAAAATAATGGAATTTTTATTGATGAACATCCGTGTGTAAATTCACTTGATGATACATTACGTTGGTATAATTATTGCAATTTTAACATTTGCCCTCGTCGAGGTGATGTAACCAGCGGCTCATATGTGTATAACGACTTCTCTTGTATGGATAACATATTCGGTTACAGAATATGGTGTGATCAAAAGGGATACGATTACCTATAATTTAAATATAACTAACCGCCGTACAGCAAAAAATCTGTACGGCGGTTTTTGTTGTTATAAATGAAATGGTCGGGAAACAATGTTTTGCATTATGCAAACCTGCTACCCGACCATAATTTTCAATTTTCCATTTTCAATTATCAATTAAAAAAGTTTATTTTGAAAACTTTACATTATTTTACACAAACAATAAACAAGTGTGACACGAATACAAAAATGAGGTGTTATTATCATTCTCAGAAAAGGGGAAAGATAATGAAAGAAAATACCGTAAAATCAAAGACAATTATAATCGTGCTGACGGCAATTATAGTTCTGCTTGTCGGGGCAGGAGTGACAGTCGGAATAATTATGCTTAACGGTAACAATCAGCCAACTCAGCAAACACAGGGTATCGTTTTTGACAATAATGCGTCGCACTATGAAAAGAAAGTCGAAAACAAAGGCAGTGACAGCGGAATCAAAATTCCAGGCTATCCCGATATGACGGTTGATGCGGGAACAAAAGATTTTCCGATTACATTGCTTAATCCAAAGGGCAATCCGTGCAACTTTAAGTTTACGCTTACGCTTGCCGATACAGGCGAAGATATATGCACAACAAATCTCGTAAAGCCGGGTGACGCAATCAAGGGCGTAACGCTTGATAAAGCACTTAGCAAAGGAGAATATACCTTGCTTGTGAACATTGCAACATATGCAACAGACAGTAACAAGCAGATGAACGGTGCTCAGGTAAAAGCAAAGCTGACCGTAAAATGACAACAATCCCATTTTGGGTGAATATATATCATTGAAAACAAAAACAGAAAAGTAATTTTAAGGAGAAATCAAAATGAAAAAGACAGTAAAAAAGGTTACAACAGCAATCATTGCAGTAGCAATGAGTATGACAGCAACAACAGCCGTATTTGCCGCATCATCAACTGACACACCCGTTGTTGATGAAAACAACAGCAATGCAGAATTCCAGCAGCAGGTAGAATATTCAAAGTCAGAGTCTGAAATTGTTCCTGCATACACAGTATCAATCCCTACAACCGTAACTCTCGGCAAGGATTCAACAGACCTTAAGTACACACTTACTCTTGATAATGACACAGCATTTGTTCCGTCAGGCAAGAAGGTAAGTGTAAAGATTAACAGCGCAGGCTACCCCGGTACACTCAACAAGCTTGCAGTATGGGATTCAAAAAATCTTGAAGAAGCTGAATACGCAATCTACAATTCAGACGCTGCTGCAAATCCTACATACTTTGGTATCGGTGACGAGGTTGCATCTTGGAATGGTTCTAACTTCGGCACAATTACAAGAAAAGCAAAAGTTAAGGATTACTACAATATTGCCGCAGGTAACTACAAGGGTGTAATCAACTACACTATCTCACTTGAGGACGATGTTCAGGGCTAATCCCCTGACTCGTGCGAGGTGATATAAATGAAAAAATCGGCTATTGCATTAACCTGTGTGTTATGTACATTAATGCTGATTGCAACACTTTTTTCGGTGTCGGTAAATGCCGTGAATGCGGCAACCACAGAGGTTATGCTTACTGTTGAAGAAACAACCGTTCCTGAAACAACAATTTCCGAGCCCGTGACACAGCCAAGTTCAATTGAAAAATCAACCCTTGACGAAAAACCGAAAAACAGTGATTCAAAGTCGGTTCAAACAGGCAATACGGTATGCATTATCGCAGGAATCTTAATGCTTATGTCGGGCACTATGACAGTCTGGTTTGAACGAAAACGAAAAAGATAGAAATTTATCCGATATTTGTATATCTTTTCCTATAACCCTGATTAGCAAAACACCGCAGTTTTTCTGCGGTGTTTTTGCGTTTGGTTTATATATAATGGTGGTCACTTTCTTTAAAACAGCCAACGGCAATTTCATCTGACCAAGCGGATTCCTTTTTTTACGGTGTTTTGCCGTAAACCTTACTTGTCACCCGATTTTGTACACAAGGCGGCAATGAGTCCAAAAACTATTGCGGCGGAGATTCCTGCGGCGGCACTTGTAAGACCGCCCGTAAGAATTCCGAGTGCACCGTCCTGAGATAGAGCCTTGCGCACACCTTCGCTCATAAGAAAACCGAAACCGCTGATGGGCACACTGGCGCCTGCGCCCGCAAAATCGACAAGCGGTTTGTAAAGTCCGACCGCCCCGAGAATTACGCCTGCAACAACAAAGCCCGTAAGTATTCTTGCAGGTGTTAATTTCGTTTTATCAATGAGAATTTGACCGACCACGCAGATTAATCCGCCAACCCAGAATGCGTTTAAATATTGCATACTGACACTTCCTTCATTTTTGTCTTGTCATTATCAATAAATATTGTTTTCAATTTTTGGTGAATAATTCCCGAACGACTTTGATTATGTGATGAAAAACTGAATTTTTGTGAGTTTGCATTGATTTTTTGGAAAAACTCTACACAAATTGCTCATTTTATAGTATAATCTATGATGTTCGTTTCTGCGTTTTTGTACGGCACAAACAAACTGCAGAAATTACGCAATTAATTTTAAGGAGTGAAAAGTCACATGGTCGAGGTTAAAAACCTTACAAAATTTTATGGCAGCATAAAGGCC
>CACXEX010000215.1 GCA_902766775.1 uncultured Ruminococcus sp.
CGCATATCTTGACGAATAACAAAAGGTCAGCACATAATTGTGTTGACCTTTTATTCTTTGTTAAAATTAAATTACGGCTCGACAAATGGTACACCAAGATACTCGGCAACTGATTTTGCAAGGTTTTTTCCGATTGAATTTATATTGTCCCTTATCCATTGAGCTTCTTCGGGGTTGTCGTGGTATCCTACCTCAATTAATGCAGAAGGTGCTTTAGTTCGTCTGACCTCTGCAAGTGAAGTGGTGGGGATAATATCAACATCGTTTGGGTCGGGATAAATATCTTTATAATTCTTTTGAAGAATTTCAGCAAAACGCTTGCCCTTACTGCTTGTCGGATAGTAATAAATGTCCGCACCCGTGTATCTGCCTGCCGAACCCTCCGGAGCGGCATTGCTGTGAATTGCAAGGTGCAAATCGTGATTACCCTGGTTTGAATCGGCAATAGCCTGACTCAGCGTCATATCTGGATCGTTTCGCCTGAAATCAATTCCGCTTGCTCTCAAATACGGCTCCATGGCATCCGCAATAAGGTTCATATAATATTCTTCGTTTCCTCCGTCAACATACGGGTTGTACTCCTGCAATGACGGCGAAAGATAAACTGACGGCATAAAATCTCTCCTAAAATTAATCTCTTATCATTTTATTCGCAAAACCCGTGCCGTTGACAAATAATTTTCTTTTCAAAATTCAATTTGTATTGTATAATGACTGTATATGATTTTGATGAAATTATTTGTCACCCGTAGGGGCGGTCATCGGCCGCCCGCAAGTAAGGACGCAATTTTTCTTGCAAACAGATTTATGAAATTATGAAACGGAGAAATTATTATGACTGATGAAATGAGAGCAAAAGTACAGAAAGTTATGAAAAATCTTGAACGCAACAAGATGAAACCTTATTTTTGCGAAAACAAGGAAGAGGCTCAAAAGCTTGTTAAAACACTGATTAAAAAAGGTGAAACAATTTCATGTGGCGGTTCAAAAACTCTTGACGAAACCGGAATTTATCAGATGATTAATTCACCTGATTACAATTTTCTTGACCGTTCTGCACCGGGAATGACTCGTCCCGAGGTAGAAGAAGTTTATCGTCAGACTTTCAGAGCCGACACATTCTTTATGAGCACAAACGCTCTTACCGAAAACGGCGAGCTTTATAATGTTGACGGCAACTCAAACCGTGTTGCCGCACTTCTTTACGGCCCGAAAAGCGTTATTGTTGTTTGCGGTATCAATAAAATCGTAAAGAATATTGACGAGGCAATCAAGAGAGTAAAAACAATTGCCGCTCCGCAGAACACAATCAGACTCGGCATTGAAACTCCCTGCGGAAAAACAGGCGAATGTGTTTCATTGAGAAAAGAAAATCCCGAACTCTGTGACGGTTGTCACGGTGACACAAGAATTTGCTGTAACTATGTGGTATCTGCTCAGCAAAGACATGTTGACAGAATAAAGGTTATTATCATAGGCGAAGAATACGGCTATTAATTCTTACAAAGAAAAAAGCCGCATCAAAAGACACGGCTTGGGAGAGATTCAGAATGTAATCATCTGCAATTGTTCTGACTTTTGTTCTGACTGTTCTGCTGATTTTTATTCTGATTGTTGTTCTGATTCTTGTTCTGGCTGTTCTGCTGGTTCTTGTTCTGGTTGTTGTTCTGATTCTGGTTGAAGTTCATTTCAACACCTCCTTTACGAAACTATTATTAACCCGAAAAGGTTTGTTTATTCATGAATGATTTTTTATTGCGAATGAAATCACTTCTGGGTGATGAATTTGACGAATTTTTAAAATTTTATAACAGCGATGATTTTATAAAGGGACTTCGTGTCAATACCTTAAAATGCTCGCCCGAAAAGCTTTGTTCACTTCTCAATTTTGAACTCAGAAAAACTCCGTTCTGTGACGAGGGTTTTTACATTCCGTCCGATGTGCAGTCAATCGGCAACAATCCTCTGCACCATGCAGGAGCGTTTTATGTTCAGGAACCGTCTGCAACTTCGGCAGTTACTATGCTTGATGTTCAGGAGGGCGATTATGTCCTTGATTTGTGTGCCGCTCCGGGCGGAAAAAGTACGCAAATCGGTGCAAAACTTAACGGAACGGGACTTTTGTGGAGCAACGAAATCGTAAGAAACAGAGCAAATATTCTTTTATCGAATATTGAACGAATGGGAATTTCAAATGCAGTTGTGTCAAACTGTCGCCCTGATGAACTCTGCAAAAGGCTTGAAAACCGTTTTGACAGAATTCTTGTTGACGCACCTTGTAGCGGCGAGGGAATGTTCCGCAAGAATGATGCGGAGCGTGAATGGAGCGTTGAGCATGTAAAAAGTTGTGCTGCCCGTCAGCTTTTAATTCTTAACAGTGCAAAATACGCACTAAAGAACGGCGGATATATGGTTTATTCAACCTGTACTTTTTCAAAGGAAGAAAACGAGGGTGTAATTTCGCAGTTTCTTGCAGAAAATCCCGACTTTGAGCTTGTTGATTCGGGTGTTACATTCGGCAGACCTACGCTTGATTATGCGAGAAGAATTTTCCCGATGGACGGCGGAGAAGGACATTTTGCCGCTAAACTTCATAAAAAGGGCGAGTCGTATTCTAATTACAATATTCCTAAAAAGAATAATAAAATCGACTCGAAAATTTTTGATTTCTATGACAGTATTTTCATCGACAGACCGTTCGGTGAAAATATTGAAGTGATAAAGGATAAAATCATAGTTCTTCCGCAGAATTATAATTTTGATGTTAAAGGTTTGCAGATTCTCCGTGCAGGAGTTGTTCTCGGCGAAATTGTCAAGAACAGAATCGAACCGCACCACAGCGCATTTATGGCGGCTAAAAAGGAAAACTGTAAATCCGCAGCCGATTTTGATGTGAACAGCAAAGAAATTGCAGCCTATCTTCACGGTGAAGAAATTGCCGTGCCGCAGGATGTAAAGGGCTACACGGCTGTCTGCGTAAACGGAATCACAACAGGCTTTGGCAAAGCGTCAAATTCAAGACTGAAAAATAAATATCCGAAAGGACTTCGCATATTAAGATGAAAAAATTATCAGATATAGGTACAATCAAAGACATACTTTCAAGACACGGCTTTACTTTTTCAAAGTCACTCGGTCAGAACTTTCTCATCAACCCGTCAGTTTGTCCGAGAATGGCAGAACTTTCGGGTGCAGGAGAGGGAGTAGGCGTAATTGAAGTCGGCCCCGGAATAGGCGTTCTCACAACGGAACTCTGTTCACTTGCCGACAAGGTTGTCGCAGTTGAACTTGACAAGCGACTTCTTCCCGTTCTTGAAGAAACACTCTCCGAACATGACAATGTAAAAGTTGTGAACGATGACATTCTCAAAATCGACTTGCACAAGCTGATTGAAGAAGAATTTCAGGGCATGGATGTTGTTGTGTGTGCAAACCTTCCGTACTACATCACATCTCCCGTAATTATGAAATTGCTTGAGGACAGACTGCCGATTTCCGCAATCACGGTTATGGTTCAGAAAGAGGCGGCTCAGCGAATTTGTGCTGAGGTGGGTTCTCGTGCAAGCGGTGCGGTAACGGTATCGGTCAACTATTATGCAGAACCCGAAATGCTCTTTTCGGTTAGTGCTGGTTCGTTTATGCCTGCTCCAAAGGTTGACTCGGCAGTTTTAAGACTTAACATTCTCAAAGAACCGCCCGTTAAGGTCGATGACGAAAAGAAGTTCTTCAAGGTTGTTAAAGCTGCTTTTTCACAACGCAGAAAAACACTTTCAAATTCTCTTGCATCGGGACTTTCTCTGCCAAAAGCAGAGGTCAACACAATCCTTGAAAATTCTTCCGTTCCCCTCAATGCAAGGGCTGAACAGCTTAAACTTGAAGATTTTGCAAACATTGCAAACAATCTTGGTGACTGATTATGAAAAGAAAAATGAACGGTCTTTACAAAACCGCTTTTATATTGATGCTTGTTGCCGCAGCGCTTTTTATCGCCGCAACAATTGTTGCATATGCCCTTGAGTTGCCGTATTTCTCCGCAGTTTTCTCATGCAGCGGTGCTTTTCTTGCATTTTTGGGTATAATATTTGCAACCTGCAGTAAACCTAAAAAACGCAAAAGGCACCTCGTCACAGATGAAATTGTTGCTGAAAATGATGATATCAACGAAAATTCAGAAAATTCTGTTGACAATGAGGAATAAATTTGATAGAATGGCAGTAGATAAAGGGGAGTAGTTCGCAGATAATCTGTGATATTAATCGTCAGTACATACCGTTTTCGGTATCGGTTATATCTTAAAGGACAAGACTTTTATTGTAGGGTGAGTTGCACCTTGCAATAAAGGTCTTTTTTATTTGCCTTTTTTAGTTTATCTGTTTTCTACAATCCGAACGGAGGAGAAAATTATGAAAAATTGGTATCAGTTGACCGAGAGCGAAACTCTTGACAACCTCGGTGTCACAAGCGAAGGACTTTCGTCACAACAGGCTGACAGCCTTCTTGAAAAACACGGAAAAAATGTGCTTGAAGAAAGCAAAAAGAAATCCGTTTTTCAGGTGTTTTTAAGTCAGTTTGCCGACCTTATGGTAATAATCCTTATTATTGCGGCAATCATCTCAATGTTTTCAGGAAGCGTTGAAAGTACAATCGTAATTTTTGCGGTAATCACGCTCAATGCTATTCTCGGCACGGTTCAGCATGTCAAGGCAGAAAAGTCGCTTGAAAGTCTTAAATCACTTTCGTCTCCCTCGGCAAAGGTAATCCGTGACGGAAGAAAAATTGAAATTGATTCCGAAAACATTGTCCCCGGCGACATTGTTGTGCTTGAGGCAGGCGACCTTGTTGTTGCAGACGGAAGAATAATCAATAACTATTCTTTACAGGTAAACGAGAGTTCACTCACGGGCGAATCAACAAATATTGACAAAAGTGCCGAAGTGATTGACAAGGAAGTCCCGCTTGCCGACCGCACTAATATGGTCTTTTCGGGCAGCCTTGTAACCTACGGCAGAGCAATTGTTGTTGTTACCGGGACAGGTATGAACACTGAAATCGGTAAAATCGCAACACTTATGAATCAGGCAAAGAGCAAGAAAACTCCCCTCCAGCTCAGCCTTGACAAATTCTCAAGCCGACTTGCCGTTATTATTATGGCAATCTGTGTAGTAGTTTTCGGACTCAGTATGTTCAACGGAATGTCCGTTCTCGACTCCCTTATGTTTGCGGTTGCACTTGCAGTAGCCGCAATTCCTGAGGCACTCGGCTCAATCGTTACAATCGTTCAGGCAATGGGTACTCAGAAAATGGCAAAAGAAAATGCAATTATCAAGGATTTGAAGGCTGTTGAAAGCCTCGGCTGTGTGTCTGTGATCTGTTCCGATAAGACGGGTACTCTCACACAGAACAAAATGACTGTTCAGAAAATCTATGTGAACGGCGAGAGTATTCTTGAAGATCAGCTTGACCTCAATATTGAAAGTCACCGTCATCTCCTTTACGATATGGTTCTCAACAACGATTCAAGCATTGTTGACGGAAAGGGAATAGGCGATCCAACAGAATATGCCCTGCTTGAAACATTCCGCCATATCGGACTTGATGAAAATGTACTCCGTGACGGTCTTACAAGAGTTGAAGAAGTTCCGTTTGATTCTGACAGAAAGATGATGAGTACAAAGTATAAAATGCATGGTGTAAACCACATTCTTACAAAGGGTGCGCTTGATTCAATTCTTGACCGTTGTGTAAACATCGCAACAAAAGACGGTGTTCGTCCGATTACTGATGAAGATAAGGCTGAGATTTCAAGAGTTAATCGTGAATATTCCGAACAGGGACTCCGTGTACTCACCTTTGCGTATAAGGAATCCGATGAGGCTCTCACAGTTGACACTGAAAGGGATTACACATTCATCGGACTTGTTTCAATGATTGACCCTCCGAGAGAGGAGTCAAAACAGGCTGTTGCCGACGCAATACGTGCAGGAATCAAGCCTGTTATGATTACGGGCGACCACAAAATCACAGCGAGTGCAATCGCAAAGCAGATTGGCATTTTCAATGACGGCGACATCGCAGTTACCGGTCTTGAACTTGACGCAATGAGCGATAAGGAGCTTGACGAAAAAATCGAAAGAATTTCTGTTTATGCACGAGTTTCTCCTGAGAATAAAATCAGAATCGTTGAGGCTTGGCAGAGAAAAGGAAACATCGTTTCTATGACAGGTGACGGCGTAAATGATGCTCCAGCTCTCAAAAAAGCGGATATCGGTGTTGCAATGGGTATCACAGGTACAGAAGTTTCAAAAGATGCCGCATCAATGATTCTTCAGGACGACAACTTTGCCACAATTATCAAGGCAGTTGCAAACGGACGAAATGTTTACCGCAACATCAAAAACGCAATTCTCTTCTTGCTTTCGGGTAATATGGCAGGCATTTTTGCCGTGTTGTTCTGTTCAATTATGGCTCTGCCCGTACCGTTTGAGGCGGTTCACCTTCTGTTTATCAACCTTCTCACAGACTCACTTCCTGCAATCGCAATCGGTATGGAAAAGCCCGAAAAAGATTTGCTCAGACAGAAACCCCGTGATCCGAAACAGGGAATACTTACAAGGAGTTTTTCTGCTCTTATGCTCGGACAGGGTGCATTGATTGCCATTGTAACACTCATTGCATTCTACATCGGACTCCAGACAAGCCCTGCAGTTGCAAGCACAATGGCTTTCTCAACACTCACGCTTGCAAGGCTCTTCCACGGCTTTAACTGCAGAAGTACACATTCAATCTTTAAACTCGGACTTTTTTCAAATATGGCAAGCATAGGTGCTTTCTTTATCGGAACATTCCTGCTCGCATTTGTATTGTTCGTTCCGTTTATGCAGCCGCTTTTCAGCGTTGCCGCACTCACAGGCGCACAGGCAGGCTTTATAGCCCTCCTCGCATTCATCCCGACATTTATAATTCAGTTTGTAAAAGTCATTCTTGAAAATGTGAGAAAGTAAATTGAATAACATTGAACACGGCGGATGTATTTTTGCCGTGTTTTTTGCTTTTATCGAATAAAATTCATTGACAAAGAAACAATAAAGTAGTACAATGTACTATACAAGGAGGTCGGTATTATGGCATTCTCAATCAGATTAACAGAACAGGAAAAGAAAATTGCAGACAGCTATGCTCGTTTGCACTCAATGTCACTTGGAGAGGCTTTTAAACAGGCTTTGTTTGAAAAAATCGAAGAAGAATATGACCTTGCCGTTTTTGATGACGCATATGACGAATACAAGAAGAGCGGTGAAGAGAGCAGACCAATTTCCGACTTTTGGAAGGAACTTGACATATGAGTTTTGTTGTAAGAACCACTCCGAGATTTGAAAAAGAATTTAAAAAACTCGACAGATACACCATGAAGATGATCAAAGCGTGGATTGAAAAGAATTTGTCGGGTTGTGAAAATCCCAGAGTAAAAGGAAAAGCTCTCACGGCGAATCGCAAAAGTCAATGGCGGTATCGTATCGGTGATTATAGACTTCTTTGTCTTATAGAGGACGAAGAACTTGTTATTCTTGCTTTGTCGATAGGTCACAGGCGAGAAGTTTATGACAACACTTAAAATTTAAAACACTTAAACAATCAAACTCGGTCATAATTTTTGAATAATTATGACCGATAATTATTTATTTTGAATTATTTTGATTGAAATTTTGAAAATTCCTTGACAAAGTTTGACAGGTTTC
>CACXEX010000216.1 GCA_902766775.1 uncultured Ruminococcus sp.
TGTTAATCACTATTTAAGAAAGGTTATGATTAAATGGCATTAGTACCATATGTTATCGAACAGTCAAGTAGGGGCGAACGCTCTTTTGATATTTATTCCCGTCTTCTTGAAGACAGAATCGTTATGCTTAATGAAGAAGTAAACAGCGCAAGTGCAAGTGTTGTAGTTGCTCAGTTGCTTTACCTTGAAAGTAAAGATCCTACAAAGGATATCAGTCTTTACATCAACAGCCCCGGCGGTAGCGTAACAGACGGCTTTGCTATTTTTGATACAATGAATTACATCAAGTGTGATGTTTCCACTATCTGTATGGGTATGGCTGCAAGTATGGGTGCGTTCCTTCTTGCTGCAGGTGCTAAGGGCAAGCGCCTTGCGCTTCCTAACAGCGATATTATGATTCATCAGCCGTCAGGTGGTGCTCAGGGTCAGGCTACTGACATGGAAATTCACACAAGACACATTCTTGATATGAAAAAACGACTCAATCAAATTCTTGCTGACAATACAGGTCAGCCGATTGATGTTATTGCAAGAGATACCAATCGTGATAACTTTATGACTGCACAGCAGGCACTTGAGTATGGTTTGATTGATAAGGTTATCGAAAAAAGATAAGGTGAGGTAAGCTGATGGCTAACAAAAATAACGAAGATATTTATTGCTCTTTCTGTGGAAAACCGCAGGAGATGGCAGGCAGACTTATTGCTGGCAACGGTGTTTACATTTGTGACCAGTGTGTTGAGCTCTGTATGAATATCCTTCGCGAATCAGGCGAGCTTGAACATGAAAATGAAAATAAACTTTCAAAACCGGGTGAACCTCAAACTCCCGAACTGTCCGTTGAAGAACTTTTAAAGCCAAAAGAAATCAAGGCCATTCTTGATGAATATGTTATCGGACAGGATCATGCAAAAGTTACCCTGAGCGTTGCTGTTTACAATCACTATAAGCGTGCTTTTTCAAATGATGACAGCGTAGATTTTGCTAAGAGCAATGTACTGCTCCTCGGTCCTACCGGCGTAGGTAAAACATTGCTTGCTCAGACACTTGCAAAGGCTCTTGATGTACCTTTTGCAATTGCCGACGCAACTACGCTGACTGAAGCCGGTTATGTTGGTGAGGATGTTGAGAACATTCTCTTAAAACTCATTCAGGCAGCTGATTTTGATATTGAAAAAGCTGAGCACGGCATAATTTACATTGATGAAATTGATAAAATTGCGAGAAAATCCGAGAACCCCTCTATTACTCGAGATGTAAGCGGTGAGGGCGTTCAGCAGGCTTTGCTTAAAATTGTTGAAGGAACTGTTTCAAATGTACCTCCTCAGGGCGGCAGAAAGCACCCGCAGCAGGAGTATCTTCAGATTAACACAAAGAATATTCTCTTTATCTGCGGTGGTGCGTTTGATGGCCTTGAAAAGATTGTTGAGAAGCGTAAGGGCTCTTCTGTTATAGGTTTTGAATCCCTCGTTCAGTCAAAGCAGGAACTTGATTCAACTGACTGGATGAAGGATGTTACCGCACATGACCTTGTTAAGTACGGTATTATTCCCGAACTTATCGGTCGTCTTCCTGTTATTACAGCACTGAGCGGCCTTGATACAGATGCACTTGTAAAGATTCTTACTGTTCCCAAGAACTCAATTGTACAGCAGTATAAGAAACTTTTTGAGCTTGACGGAGTTGAACTTCTCTTTGAAGAGGAGGCTCTCAGGGCTATTGCTCAGCAGGCTCAGGATCAGCATACAGGTGCAAGAGGACTTCGAGGTATTATGGAAGGTATTCTTACTGACCTTATGTTTGAGGCGCCTTCTGATCCGACAATTGATAAAATCATTATTACGGAGGATGTTATCAAAAACGGTGCTGCTCCGCAGATTACTCGCAAAAAGGAATTGTCTCCGACAACTTCCGTAAATTTAACTCAGAAAGATGCAAAGAAGCGTCAGAAGCGCAGCACAGCGTCTTGATATTGTGAATTAAAGCTGTATTGCAATTACAATACAGCTTTTTGCTTTTATGAAAGGAATTTAAATGGATTTTGATATGCAAAAAAATCTAACCCTTCCGGTTCTTCCTCTGCGAGGGTTAGTAGTTTTTCCAAAATCACTTATTCATTTTGATGTTGGACGAAAGAAGAGCATTACTGCTATAAATAAGGCCATGAAGGCAGACCAGCTTGTCTTTTTAACATCACAGAAAGATGCCGCAGAAAACGATCCGGGGATCTTTGATGTTTATGGAACAGGTGTAATTGCCAAAGTTGTTCAAGTTTTAAAACAGCCCGAAAATACAACAAGAATTGTAATTGAAGGTCAATGCAGAGCTACAATTATAAATCCTGTTTTTGACGAAAAGTGCCTTGTTGCAGAAGTTAAGCCGTATGAGGAAGAAACTGAATATCTTACAGCAAGAGATTCCGCTCTTATGAGAACCGTGAAAAATGAGTTTGACAAATATCTTGAAATTTCTCCAAAGATGCCGTCAGATATTATTTTTAAGGTTGCACTTTGCAAAAGACCGGGTGAACTTGCTGACTTTATAACAGCCAATCTTATTCTTGATTACAGAGTAAAACAGTCAATTCTTGAAACTTTTCCTGAATCTGAACGACTTGAATCTGTTCTTGATGTGCTTGTCAATGAGAATTTCGTCTTAAAATTAGAAGATGAAATCTCACAAAAAGCAAAAATGAGAATTGACGAAAATCAGCGTGACTACTTCCTGCGCGAGCAAAAAAGGGCGATCGAGGAAGAACTCGGTGAAGACGATTCTCCGACTGATGATGCAGAAAACTATGCTGATAAAATTGATAAGCTTAACCTTGATGAGAAGTCTGCCGATATTCTGTATAAGGAATGTAAAAAATTAAGTAAGATGCCCTATGGTAGTCAGGAGGCAGCAGTAATCCGTACATATCTTGATACGGTTCTTGATTTGCCGTGGAATAAATCTTCCAAGGATAAGATTGTTATTTCAAAAGTTCAGAAGGCTCTTGATAAAACTCATTATGGCCTTGATAAGGTTAAAAAGAGAATCATTGAGCAGCTTGCTGTGCGTGTGTTGAGTGAAAAACAGAAAGGACAGATTATCTGTCTTGCAGGTCCTCCTGGAGTCGGCAAAACTTCAATTGCTCAGTCAATTGCAAAAGCAATTGGCAGAAAAAGCGAGAGAATTGCTCTTGGTGGCGTTCGTGATGAAGCTGAAATAAGAGGTCACAGAAAGACCTATATTGGTTCAATGCCAGGTAGAATTATCAACGCATTACAACATGCAGGTACTAACAATCCTGTACTTATTCTTGATGAAATAGACAAGCTTGCTGCTGATTATAAGGGCGACCCTACATCAGCATTGCTTGAGGTTCTTGATATTGAACAGAACAATAAGTTCGTTGATCACTATATTGAAATTCCGTTTGACTTGTCAAATGTGATGTTCATTACAACTGCAAATGACATTTCTACCATTCCTGCTCCGCTTCGTGACAGAATGGAAATCATAGAGATCAGCAGTTATACAAGAGAAGAAAAGTTCCATATTGCTAAAAAACACCTCATTCCGAAACAGCTTGAAGAGTGCGGCTTTACATCAAAGGAACTCAAGTTTACCCAGAAAGCTATCTATGCACTCATTGATTTTTATACGAGGGAAGCCGGCGTAAGAACTCTTGAAAGGCTTATTGCTTCCGTTATGAGAAAGTGTGCCGTTGAAAAGCTTACAGAGGGTACAGAAGTATTCAAGATTGATGAAAAAGAGATAGAAAGACTTTTAGGTCATAAAAAGTTTATTCCGGATTCACTTGCCAAAACAGATGAAATCGGAATTGTAAACGGCCTTGCATGGACTTCTGTCGGCGGAGAAATTTTACCGATTGAAGTTGCCGTAATGGAGGGAACAGGTAAGATTGAACTTACGGGTTCTCTCGGTGATGTTATGCAGGAGTCTGCAAAAGCAGCAATTACCTGTATAAGAAGTCATGCGTCGGTTCTTGGAATTGATTCTGATTTTTATAAGAACAAAGATATTCACATCCACGCTCCCGAGGGCGCCGTTCCTAAGGATGGACCGTCTGCGGGTATTACAATGGCTACCGCAATATACTCAGCTTTGACTTTAAAGCCTGTAAGACACGATGTAGCTATGACAGGCGAAATTACCCTCAGAGGCAATGTTCTTCCGATAGGCGGCCTAAAAGAGAAAAGTATGGCGGCTTTTAAAAACGGAATTACAACGGTAATCATTCCAAAGGATAACGAACCTGACCTTGAAGATGTCGATAAGGCAGTCCTTGAAAAGGTTAAGTTTATTCCTGTTCAGAATTTTTCTGAGGTAGTGGTACTCGCGGTAAATAATACTGTGAGAATTACCGATAACCAGTGGAACGGAATTGATATGACAGCAGTTCGTTCTGCATCAAAAACTGCAAATGTAGTAAAACAGTAAGGGAGGGGATTTTATGAATTTTAATGAAGTTGCTTTTGAATTTGCGGCCGGCCGTGTTGATCAGTTGCCGGAGTCGGATATGCCTGAAATTGTATTTTCAGGTCATTCAAATGTAGGAAAATCTTCTCTTATCAATAAACTTGTTCAGAGAAAAGCTCTTGCAAGAGTAAGTGCTCAACCGGGCAAAACCGCTACTATCAATTTCTACAAGCTTAAAGAATTTCGTATGGTTGACTTACCGGGTTACGGTTATGCAAAGGTTTCAAAAGCTGAGAAAGACAGATGGGCAAAGCTTGTTGAAGGCTATTTTGCTCAGGATAGACAGCGCCCGCTCGTTATTCAGATTCTTGATTTGCGTCATCCTCCGACTGATGATGACCTGCATATGATAGATTTTCTTTACAGAGGCGGATTTAACTTTGCTGCCGTTCTTACAAAGAGTGATAAACTCAAAAAGACTGCGTTTGAAAAGCAGATTGAGTATTATAAGGATATTTTCAGTACAATTGAACATGTTCCGCTGATACCATTTTCTGCGCAGACAGGATTAGGAAATGATGAGATAAGGAAACTTATTGAAACTTCTATAGCAAATTTTAAAAATACGGAGGTATGGGAAAATGTTCGTTAGCGAATGTCTTAATGTGAACAATGAGGGACATCTTACAATCGGTGGTTGCGATACACTCGAACTTGCCAAAGAGTTTGGTACTCCTTTATATGTTCTTGACGAAACAACAATCAGAAATGTGTGCAAGGCTTATGTAAAGTCATTCAAAAAGTATTACAATGGTAACGGTATGCCATTGTATGCAAGCAAGGCTCTTTCATGTAAGGAACTTTGCAGAATTGCAAAGGAAGAGGGACTTGGCCTTGATGTAGTATCAGGCGGTGAAATTTACACGGCTGTTCAGGCAGGTTTTCCGATGGAGAAAGTTCATTTTCACGGCAACAATAAAACTGCTGATGAAATCAGATTTGCACTTGAATCTAATGTAGGTAAGTTTGTTGTAGATAACCTTTATGAACTTGAACTCCTCAATGAAATTTGTGGTGAAATGGGCAAGAAGGCTAATATTTCATTCAGAATTAAGCCGGGTGTAGATGCTCATACTCATAATTTTATCAGAACAGGTCAGATTGACTCAAAGTTCGGTTTTGCTCTTGAAACTGGTGAAGCTTTCGAGGCAGTTAAAAAGGCACAGACATATGATAATGTAAATCTTACAGAACTTCATTGTCACATCGGCTCACAGATCTTTGATATTGATCCGTTTGTTACGGCTGCTGAAATTATGCTTGACTTTATGGGCAAGATTCACGATGAACTCGGAATCGTAATTTCTGAGCTTAACCTTGGCGGTGGTTTTGGTATTATGTACACAAATGATGATGAGCCTGTTCCGTATGAAAACTATATGGAGAAGGTTTCTGAAGCAGTTAAGGCTAAAGCTAAAGAACACGGACTTCCTGTTCCGTACATCTTCATTGAGCCCGGTCGTTCAATTGTAGGTGAGGCAGGTATCACACTTTACAAAGTAGGCGGAAAGAAAGAAATTCCAAATGTCAGAACATATGTATCTGTTGACGGCGGCATGACAGATAATATTAGATACGCTCTTTATCAGTCTGCATATACTGTTGTAAATGCAGGTAAGGCAGATAAAGAACCTGACGAAATCGTTACAGTAGCAGGTAAATGCTGTGAAAGCGGCGACCTTGTTCAGGAACACACAAAGGTTGCAAAAGTTGAAGTTGGTGACATACTCGCTGTTCTCTCAACAGGTGCATACAACTACTCTATGGCTTCTAATTACAACAGAATTCCTCGTCCTGCAATCGTTATGGTTAAGGATGGCAAGGCAAGGGTTATTGTTAAGCGTGAAAGCTACGAGGATATTGTAAAGAACGATATCTGATAATTTTAAAAAACTTATTTTACAACACCGAGCCGTTCTGCGTGTTCGGTGTTGTATTGTGTAAAATCTGAGTTGAATATTATGGTTAAATTAAGCGAATTTTTCAGGGAACTTGAGCCGACACGACAAATGTCGGAGGCATTTAGAAATTGCGTTTTTCTCGCATTGTCGGGCGGATTTCAGGATGCATATACATACTTTACGAGAGACGGAGTATTTGCAAACGCACAGACAGGTAACGTTGTGCTTATGAGTACAAATTTTATGACAGGAAAGTGGGAAGAGGGATTAAAATATCTTTTCCCGATACTTGCATTCGCCTTTGGTGTGTTTGTTGCAGATTTGATACAGAAGAAATTCAAATATTCCAAAAAAATACACTGGCGTCAAGGAATCCTTTTGTTTGAAATTCTCATATTGCTAGTTGTTGGCTTTATGCCGAAAACTATGAATACTATAGCTGCGGTACTTGTGTCGTTTTCCTGTGCAATGCAGGTCCAGACCTTCCGAAAGGTAAGAGGATATTCATATGCAAGCACAATGTGCATAGGTAATTTAAGAAGCGGTACAGCTGCACTTTCGGGTTTCTTACACGAAAGAAAGCCTGAGCAGTTAAGACAGTCAATTTACTATTTTGCAATAATACTTTTCTTTGCAGCAGGGGCTGGTCTTGGAGGAAATCTTTCATTAACATTTGGACTGCATATGATCTGGGTTTCATGCGGATTGCTCCTTGTAAGTTTTTTAATGATGTTCAAAGAAAAAATTCAATAATAAGAGTAACTATTTTGATATCACATAAAACAGCCACCAATAACTCACACTTGGGTATTGGTGGCTGTTTTGCTGCCTTAAGATTTGTTTACAAATTTTTCAATGCCGAGAACATAGTCGCTTGAGACTTTATACAAGCAGCAAAGAGTAATGAGGTGGTGAAGAGGTAACTCACGCTTGCCACTTTCATATTTACTGTATTGTTCTTGACGTGTGCGAAGTATAAAAGCAATCTGTTGTTGGGTGTATCCGTTACTGATTCTCAGTTCTTTCAATCTTTTGCAATAATCCATAAATAAATATCACTCCAAAAATATTACAAATAGTATTATAAACATATTTTAACATATAATATGTCCAAACGCAACTAAATTAATGTCAAAAAGATGTTGAAAATCAAATTATGAATTATACAAAATATTTTGAGAATGTTGAAAACTGATTTTCTTTGATTCCTACTTTGCAAAAATACAGGTAAAAAATAATAGAATAGACTGTCAACTTGGGAGATTTGTAAAATAAATTGCAGAAAAAGAAGAAAACACCTTTATTTTTCAATATTTTTAAAAATTTTTGCAAGAATCTCACAAAAGATATTGCAAAATCGTTGAAAGTATAGTATTATTAGTATGTTGATTGTAGTGCTTTACTGTGCTACAGCATAACCGGAGTTTATTTCCGTATAATTTATGCGAATTTTTATTAAGGAGGACTTACTTATGTCATATGTAAGTGAACAGCTTGAAAAGCTGAAAGCAAAAAATCCAAACGAGCCTGAATTTATCCAGGCTGCTACTGAAGTTCTTACTTCACTTGAGCCCGTTTTCGAGCAGAATCCACAGTACGAAGAGAATGGTATCCTTGAGAGAATCACAGAGCCTGAAAGAGTTATTATGTTCAGAGTTCCTTGGGTTGATGACAACGGCAAGGTTCAGGTAAACCGTGGTTTCCGTGTTCAGTTCAACAGCGCTATCGGACCTTACAAGGGTGGTTTAAGACTTCATCCGTCAGTAAACCTCGGCGTTATTAAGTTTCTCGGTTTCGAGCAGATTTTCAAGAACTCACTTACAGGTCTTCCTATCGGCGGCGGTAA